>NZ_JAFKHD010000097.1 GCF_017307565.1 Devosia sp. | reverse complement strand
GGGCCACAGGATGGTTGATCCTGTGGCCCTTGGTGCGACTGACGAATATCAGTGTTTGGTGACTTCGCTCAGTGCGGCAGCAATGTGCTCCCACTCGGAGCTGACGCTGGCGGTCGCCCGACGCTTGCCGGCGCGACGATACCAATAATCCGCGTTACCCATATCGGCTTCGATCCAGTGCATCAGCGCATGCACCCAGTCAAAGGGCTGCACGCCTTCCATTGCCTGAACGATATTGTGCGCCTTCTCCCATTCGGGACCAACGCGCAGTTCGCCCTTCTTCAGCCACCACAGCGCCTGCAGCGGCTTGCTCATATCCTTGGGCGGCTCGGACCAGTCGAGCGTCGTGAAAATATCAACGGCCATCGGCGAAATTCCTGTTGGCCCGGACGCTGCCACAGGGCGCGTCACAACCAGTTTAAACTTGTGCATGGGGCGCAAATAGTGCGGAACGGCGGCGCAATCAAGCGCCGCCGTCTCCGAACGTCTTGTCGCTTACCACCAGCGGGTGGGCGAAAAGTCGGTGCCGGTGCTCTTTTCGATCACCCGGGCAGCCGCAAACAGCGTCTCTTCGTCGAACGGCTTGCCGATCAACTGCAGGCCCAGTGGCAGACCCTTGCCGTCCTTGCCGGCCGGCACAGCGATGCCCGGCAGGCCCGCCATGTTCACGGTCACGGTGAAGACGTCGTTGAGATACATGGCGACCGGATCAGCCGCCAAAGCCTCGTCGCCAATCGCAAAAGCCGCCGACGGAGTCGCGGGGGTAAGAATGGTGTCGACGCCGGCGTTGAAGGCGTCTTCAAAATCCTTCTTGATCAGCGTGCGCAGCTTCTGCGCCTTGACGTAATAGGCGTCAAAATAGCCAGCCGAGAGCACATAGGTGCCGATCATGATGCGGCGCTTCACTTCGCGACCGAAGCCTGCGGCGCGGGTGAGTTCATAGAGATCAGTGATGTCCTTGCCCGTAACGCGCAGGCCATACTTCACACCGTCATAGCGGGCGAGGTTGGACGAGGCTTCGGCCGGAGCCACGATGTAGTAAGCCGGCAGGGCATACTTGGTGTGCGGCAGCGAAATATCCTTCACCGTCGCGCCCTCGGCCTTTAGCCATTCAAGGCCCTGGTTCCACAGCGCCTCGATCTCGGCGGGCATGCCGTCCATGCGATATTCGCGCGGCACGCCGATGGTGAGGCCCTTCACGCCACGCTCAACGGCAGCAGCGAAATCAGGAACAGCCAGGTCGACACTGGTCGAATCCTTGACGTCAAAACCCGACATGGACTGCAGCATCAGCGCCGCGTCTTCCACGGTGCGGGCAATCGGACCGGCCTGATCGAGCGAAGAGGCGAAAGCCACCGTGCCCCAGCGCGAGCAACGACCATAGGTCGGCTTGATGCCAACGGTGCCGGTGAACGCGGCCGGCTGGCGGATCGAGCCGCCGGTATCGGTCGCGGTAGCGCCGGCGCAGAGCCAAGCAGCAACGGCAGAAGCCGAACCACCCGAAGAACCACCCGGCACGAGATTGGCATTGCTGCCTTCAGCGCGGAACGGGTTGATCACCGAGCCATAGTAGCTGGTCTCGTTGGACGACCCCATGGCGAACTCGTCCATGTTGAGCTTGCCCAGCATCACGGCGCCATCGCGCCAGAGATTGGCCGTCACGGTCGATTCGTATTCGGGCTTGAACCCATCGAGAATGTGGCTGGCCGCCTGGGTATGCACGCCCTTGGTCGCGAACAGATCCTTCACGCCCAGCGGAATGCCTTCCAGCAGGCCGGCTTCGCCCTTGGCCAGTTTCGCGTCGCTGGCCTTGGCCATGTCGCGCGCCTGGTCGGGCGTCGTCGCCACATAGGCATTGAGCTTGTCATTGGCAGCGTCGATGGCACCGATATAGGCCTCGGTCAGCTCCACGGCGGTGAAGCTCTTGTTGGTGAGGCCCTTGCGGGCATCGGCGAGGCTCAGCTTGGTCAGTTCAGTCAACGGTAATCTCGCTCAGATTGTCGCAGCGCGTATAAATTGTCGTGCCCGATGGCACCATGGCGTCGGCCGATTCCGCGTCGTCAGGCTTATAGTTCATAGCCCACATGATATCCGCGGAGGACGCCACCTGTATCTCGGTTTCCGAATACGGCGTTACGGCCAGGATGTCAGGATAAATTTCACCCGGAAGCTCGCAGATCGCATCAATGAACAGATGCGTCGAGCCTTCCCGGCTTTTGACGTCGAAGAAATTGCATTGGAATTCCATCGACTGAATGCCCTTGGAAAAATCCAGAGCGAGGAAATCGAGGTCCATGAAAGCCTCGATGCCCTTGTCCTCGATCATGCCGCACGCCGTGGCGTCGCTAACATAGATCTTGGTCTGGTCGATCTTCAGGTCTTCCTGCGCAAAGGCAGGCGCCGCCAGGGCGAGCAGGGAAACAAGGGCAAGACGGATCATGCGGCTTTTTCCTCGTGGAGCCGCAGCTCGAAAAACGCTGACCACTCGCTATCGGGATAGTCGAGGAACGGTCCACGCGCCACGAATCCGTAACGTTCATAGAGCCGATGCGCTTCCACCATGCCATCGCCCGTGCCGGTTTCCAGCATCACGACCGTCATGTTCCGCTCGCGCGCCAGCTCGACGATTCGTTCCAGCAACTGTCGGCCGATGCGCTGCCCGCGCACTTCCGGCACGGTGTACATGCGCTTGACCTCGCCCAGCTCCAGCCCATGCGCCTTGAGCGCGCCCATGCCCACCGCGGCGCCGTCCTCGTCCCGCGCCACGAACAGCGTCGTGTCGCTATCGGCCATCTGCTCCACGGTCATCTTGAACTGGAATTCCAGCGGCGACAGTGGCAGCAAATGATCGTTGAGACGCGCGACGAGCCCGCGCACGTCGTCCTGAAGCGGCGTCTCAATGGCGATCGAGATCGCCATTCTTATTCGACCACCTTGGGCACCATGAAGAAGTTGTCTTCGGTCAGCGGCGCGTTCTTGACGATCGCCTCGGCATAATCGCCGTCAGTGACAACGTCGTCGCGGCGACGCAGCTGCATCGGCGTCACCGAAGTCATCGGCTCGACGCCGTCGACATTCACTTCACCGAGCTGTTCCACGAAACCGAGAATGGCATTGAGTTCGGCCTGATAGCCGGCAACTTCCTCCTCCTCGATACGGATACGGGCAAGGCGCCCGATGCGCTTCACGGTGGCGGCGTCGACAGACATGGCAAACTCCAGCGAATAAGGCCTTCTTTGCCGCTTCATTAGCAATGCAGCGACCCAAAAGACAATGAAAATGCCTTATGGCAGGGATCAGACTTCCACAGCCAATCCACGCTCGAGCGCAATCAGCCCCGTCCCATCGAGCCGATCCCGCAACGCATCAAAGGCCGCATCCACCTCCGACTCGCTTCCAGCCAGCGCAATCAACCGTGGCGCAGCTCGCTCCAGCAGCTTCCCACCGCGCTCCGCAAGCCCCTCACCGATCAGCACCACCACCGCCTGCCCCAACCAGCGCCCGGCCGCGGCAAACTCCTCGCGCGCCAAAACCAGCGGCGCCTCCCCATCGGCATCAACCACCAACGCCCCCTGCCGGAGCCCCACCACCTCAGGCGGCCGCATGGCTTCATCCACCTCCAGCATCCGCAACGGCGCCCGAGGTTTCCAATCCCCACTTGCGCCGTCCGTCACCCCGGCAAACGCCACAACCACATCGGCCCCACTCACCAGCTCCGCCCGATCCACCCCCGGCAAAGCCCCCTCACCCTCGACCACCACAATCGCCCCCGCCGCATGAATGCGAAACGTGTCGTGTCCGAACCAGGTGAGTTTCATTTGATTGGTCCCATCGCCAAAGTCTGCTCATGAGCCTATAGGACAGACCGAGCCACAACCGCGAGCCCC
>NZ_JAFKHD010000096.1 GCF_017307565.1 Devosia sp. | reverse complement strand
CCTCATCTCTTCCTCGCCGACCCGTCGCAGCGCCAGCGTCGGCGCAGGCATAGCCGGCCTTTCCAGCGCCTGGCTTTTGAGCCAGCGCCACGATGTGACCGTCTATGAAGCGGAAAGCTGGATCGGCGGTCACGCGCACACGGTCGATGTCGACACCAAGCATGGTCGCGTCGCGGTCGATACCGGCTTCATCGTCTATAACAGCGTCAACTATCCCAACTTCACGGCGCTGCTCGATCATCTTGGCGTTGCCAGCATCCCCACCCAGATGTCCTTCGCCGCCTCCACCGGCGGCGGCGAGTTCGAATATTCGAGCGATTTTCCCGGCATTATCGGCCAGACCCGCAATATCGTGCGCCCGCACTATTGGCGCATGCTCGCCGATATCGTGCGCTTCTACGGCCACGCAGAAGGCCTCGTCGATAGCCCCGATATCGAGGGCGTGACCCTTGGTGATTTCCTCACCGGCCACGATTATTCCCCGGCCCTGATCGATCATCACATCCTGCCCATGTGCGCCGCCATCTGGTCCAGTTCGGCCGATCAGATCCGCGCCTTCCCCATGCGCGCCTTCGTGCGCTTCTTTGCCAGCCACAATCTCTTCGCCATCGGCGCACGCTGCATCTGGCGCACCGTCGCCGGCGGCAGCCGCTCCTATGTCGCCGCGCTCACCGACAGCTTTGCCGGCCGCATCCGCCAGGCAACCGGCGCCAAACGCATCATCCGCCAGGGCGACCAGGTGATCATCGAGGACATCAACGGCCACCGCGAGACCTTTGATGACGTGGTCCTTGCCACCCACGCCAACACCTCCCTCGCCCTCCTCGCCGATGCCGACGCGCTCGAAAACGACCTCCTCGGCGCCTTCCGCTACACCGACAATCGCGCCGTCCTCCACGACGACCCGAGCCTCATGCCGCGCCGCCGCCACGTCTGGGCGAGCTGGAACTATATCGGGGCAGAAGGTGCCGACGCGAACCAGGCGCTCTGCGTGAGCTATTGGATGAACCGCCTCCAAAACCTCGACCGGCGCCACCCGCTCTTCGTCACGCTCAACCCCACCCATGAACCGCGCGACAGCGCCGTCAAACGCAGCTTCAACTATACCCATCCGCTGTTCGACGATGCCGCGCTCGGCGCCCAACGCGAGCTTTGGCGCCTGCAGGGCCGCCGCAATACCTGGTTCTGCGGCAGCTATTTCGGCTACGGCTTCCACGAAGACGCATTGCAATCGGGCCTCGCCGTCGCCGAACGGTTCGGCGTGCGCCGCCCCTGGAGCGTCGCCAACGAATCCGGCCGCATCAGCATGGAACCGGCGCTGCGGGTCGCCGCCGAATGAGCGCGGCCAGCGCCATCTATGCCGGTCTGGTGGTGCATCAGCGGATGCGCCCCAAACAGCATCGCCTCGGCTATCGCGTCTTTTCCCTGCTGCTTGATCTCAATGAACTCGACGACCTCGACACCAGCCTGCGCCTCCTCGCCATCAACAAGCCGGGCCTTCTCAGCTTCCGCGAGAGCGACCACGGCGATGGCGGGCCCCTGCGTCCCTGGGTCGCCGCGCGCCTCGCCGAAGCTGGTTTCACCGCCGATGGCCGCATCACCATGCTCTGTTATCCGCGCATGCTCGGCTACGTCTTCAATCCGCTGACCGTCTACTTCTGCCACAACGCCGATGGCGGCCTCGTCGCGATCATCTACGAAGTTCACAACACCCATGGCGAGCGGCACGCCTATGTGCTGCCGGCCAGCGGCGACCCCGAAGAACGGGTGCGTCACGCCTGCCCCAAAACCTTCTTCGTCTCGCCCTTCATCCCGATGGACTGCGTCTACAACTTCACCATCCGCCCACCCGGCGACAATGTGCAGATCGTCATCAACGAAACCGACGCCGAAGGCCCGCTCCTCACCGCAAGCTTCTCCGGAACCCGCGAGCCCCTGACCGACGCCACCCTCGCCCGCGCCATGCTGCGCCACCCGCTGATGACCCTCAAGGTCACCCTCGGCATTCACTGGGAAGCCATAAAACTCCTCGCCAAGGGCCTGCGCGTTTACCGGCACACCCCGCAGGGCAGCTAATCGCCGATGCTGCGCACCATGCGCCGCGTCACCGCAAAAAACAGCGGATAGGGCAATATCCGCAGCAGCTTCATCAGCACCGTCATCTGCCAGGGAAAGACGATTTCGAATTTGCCCCGCTCGAGCCCGTCGGCGATCTTCTCGGCGGCCGCATCCGGCTCCATCAGGAAGGGCATCGCAAACTTGTTGCGCCGCGTCAGCGGCGTATCGACAAAGCCGGGATTGACGAGGCTGAGTTCCACGCCACTCCCCTCGAGCTCGGGCTTCAGCGCCTCGCAAAGCGCAATCAGCGCCGCCTTGCTGGCGTTATAGGCCCCGGCCGTCGGCAGCCCGCGATAGCCGGCCACCGAAGACACCACCGCGATACGGCCGCGCTTGGCTGCCCGCATCCGCGGCAACAGCGCCGCAAGGCAATTGGCCGTGCCGGTCAGATTGGTGCCCATCACCCGGTTGAATTCGGCCATGTGGAAATGCGCCGCCGTCAGCTCCGAATGCGTGCCGGCATTGAGCACCACCAGATCAAGCCCGCCAAGATCCTCGATCACCCGCGCCGCCGTCGCATCGACAGCCTTCTCGTCGGTCACATCGAGTGGATAGGCAACGATCCGGCCCGCCCGCGCTTCGTTGGCAAGCGTATCGAGATCCTCCTTCGAGCGCGCGCTAACGGCCACCACATACCCACGCTGCACAAGATTGAGTGCCAGCGACCGGCCAATGCCCTTGCCCGCTCCGGTAATCCAAGCCGTTTTCCCGTTCATTCGCGCATCCTTCTGCCGTCACGAGAGAATACGCGAAAACCTCGCGCCCGGATCACCCGCAAGCCATGACGCGACGGAAACCCCACCACCCCGTCCAAAGCAACGGGGCACACAAGCGTCCATCGCTCTATTCTCTGCGGCAGCGTCGCAACGCGCACGACCCCGCGCACAACATTGCCGGTTCTGGATTTCGCGGCATGTTCACGTAGATGTGTGCAAACAGAGCGGTAGCCGCAACAAAGTCAGAATCACGGTTTTTTGTCGCGGCATCGGCGGTTTATAGCCGCTCGGCCACTCACCCACCTGAAAAGCAGGAGCAAAAAATGCTGCGTCAGATCATTGGCGGCCTCGCCGCCGCCGTCCTCCTCACCGCCGGCCCGGCCTACGCCGCCCCCAAATTCTCCTTCGGCGACGATGCCGGCTCCTATTCCAAGGACGGCGAATGCGACGATCCGCGCTTTGAAGGCCCGGGCATGACCTCGACGCCGCTGCTCAGCGACGACGTGCTGCACGACGCGACCGATTGCAAGGCCGCCTGGGATGCCGGCCGCCTCAAGCTGCGCGGCATTGCCGACGATGGCACCATCAATTTTGGTGACGACAAGGGCGAATACGCCAAGGACGGCGAATGCGACGACCTGCGCTTCGTCGGCGAAGGCATGACCACCACCGCGCTGCTCGAAGAAGACATCATGCACGATGCCACCGACTGCAAGACCGCCTATGAGGCCGGCAAGCTGCAGCTCAACCTGAAATAACCAAGAAATGGGGCCGGTCGAGAGGACCGGCCCCAAATCGTTTCTACTTGAGGCTCTTGGCGAAAAAGTCGGCCAGAGTGGTCTCAACCAGCGCCGTCACCTCGGGCTGGCCGCTGTAAAAACCATAACCGTGATCGGCCTCGGGCACGACGACGAAGCTCGCCGCCGGATAGGCCTTCACCACGGCTTCGCCCACGGCCATGGGCACTACCACATCCTTGTCGCCTTCGAGCACGATCATGTCGCCCTTATAGGCGGCCACATGGTCGAGCGGGTGCGAAGCGATCATCTCGTC
>NZ_JAFKHD010000095.1 GCF_017307565.1 Devosia sp. | reverse complement strand
GCGCATGCAGGTGCGCATCGAGGCGGTGCATTCGGCGATCGACCAGGCGATGACGACGGCCAATGCCTATTCCGGATCGCTGCAGTCGGCCCAGGGCGACTTGGAGCGCGAAATCGACCCCGAGACACTGCACGCGCTGGCAACGCGGCTCCTCGCCGAAACGCGGCGTATGCAGGATACCAACCGTGTGCTCGAGCAGAAGCTCGAGGCATCGCGCGAGGATATAGCGGCGCTGCAGCGCGATCTCGACGATGTCCGGCGCGAGTCTCTGCTCGACCCGCTGACCAAGATTGCCAACCGCAAGAGCTTTGATGAAGGCCTGCGCTCGGCCATTGACGAGGCGCGGCAGACGGGCAATCCGCTCTGCCTTATCCTGATGGATATCGACCACTTCAAGAGCTTTAACGATACTTATGGACACCAGACGGGTGATCAGGTGTTGCGGCTCGTGGCCATGACGATCAAGTCCAATATCAAGGGCCGTGACCTTGCCGCGCGCTATGGCGGCGAAGAGTTTGTGGCGATCCTGCCCAATACCGATCTCAAAGGCGCGACCATCGTTGCCGAGAACGTGCGCCAGGCCATTCACGGCAAGGAACTGCTGAAACGTTCGACCAACGAGAAGCTCGGCCGCATCACGGCGTCTTTCGGCATTGCGTCGTTCCGCATGTCCGACACGGCCGGCTCGCTGATCGAACGCGCCGACCGTTGCCTCTATGCGGCAAAGCATGGCGGCCGCAACCGCGTGCTCACGGAAGAGAGCCTGCCTGATCCGAACGAGCCGCGCGCCGACGTCGCCTGAGGCTTCGCCAGCGGCACTTTCGTCTTAGCTGGCGGGGATCAATTCCACGCCGAGCGAAGCCAGCATATCCCAATAGTCCGGATAGGTTTTGCCTGAGCAGGCGGGATCGAGGATCGTCACGCCGCCCACGCGGAGCGCGGCCAGGGCAAAGCTCATGGCGATGCGGTGATCGTGATAGGTCTCGATACGCGAGGTCACGTCGCGCTGCGCAGCATCGAGCAGCGCCGGATCCGAGGCGACCAGCAGGTCGTCGCCCTCTTCCCTTGCTAGACCCGGGCGGATGCGGTTCAGCTCATTGGCGACGGCGCGAATGCGGTCGGTTTCCTTGACGCGCAGGTTGGCGATGCCGACGAAACGCACGGGCTGATTGTTGAAGGCGGCGACCACGGCCATGGTCGGGACCGCATCCTGCATCTGCGAACCATCGATGACGGCAGGCATGTTCGGGAATTGTGCGATCACGGCCTGCGCGGCAGCGTCTGGCTGGGTGAACGCATCGGCGGCAACGCCGAGATCGATCTTGCCGCCCGTCAGCGCCTCGATGCCCCAGAGATAGGTGGCGGCGGACGCGTCGGGTTCGATGTGGAAATCAGTCGCGGCGTAGCCGGTCGGCTGGACCAGCCAGGTGCCGGGCGTGGTTTCTTCTACCTCGGCGCCGAAAGCACGCATGGCGGCCAGCGTCAGGTCGACATAGCCACGGGCGCCGATATCCTTGCCGGCGAGCGCAACTTCAATAGGTCCGTCGCCGAAGGGCGCGGCCATCAGCAGTGCAGAAACGTATTGGCTGGAGAGCGAAGCGTCGATCTCCACCCTGCCCTTGCCGAAGCGGCCGGTGCCGTGAATGGTAACGGGCGGGCAACCGGTGGGCGCCTCGGCATCGATGCCGAGCGAGCGCAGCGCATCGACCAGCGACTTGATCGGACGCAGGCGCATGTCCTCGTCGCCATCCACAACCACGGTGCCTTCAATGGTGGCGACAGCGGCGGTGAGAAAGCGTGTGGCGGTGCCCGCATTGCCGAGCACCAGCGGTGCCTCCGGCGCCGTCAGCTTGCCGCTGCTGGTGACCAGAAAGCTCGTCGCATCAGGCTCTTCGACCGTAACGCCCATTTGGCGCAGAGCCTGCGCCATCAGCACCGTGTCCTTGCTCTTGAGGGCGCCGGTCAGCCGGCTCGTGCCCTTGGCAAGCGCTGCGAGCAGCAGCGCACGGTTGGTGATGGACTTGCTGCCCGGGGGCGAAACGCGACCCGAGAGAGGACGACCAGGAGGGACGATGGTGTAGGCAGGAGGGAGCGTTTTCGGCATGATGCCGTGGTGTTAGGACAAAGCGCCCCCGGACGCAATCACCGTTGCGGCATCGCCGCGCGATCAAACCGCTGCGGCGCGCGCTTCGGAGATTGCCTTGAGGTCGGCGGCCTTGAGCGTAACGCTTTCGCCGCAGCCGCAGGCGCCGGTCTGGTTCGGATTCTTGAAGGTGAAGCCCGAGGACATCTTGGTTTCTTCAAAGTCCATGACGGTGCCAAGCAGGTACATGGTGGCCTTGGGGTCGACCCAGACATCGACGCCGCGATCGGTGACATGGTCGTCACCCTTCAGCGGCTCGCTGACATAGTCCATCGTATAGGCGACGCCGGCGCAGCCGGCATTCTTGATCCCAACGCGCAGGCCGATGACCGGCTTGTCGGAATCTTCCATGATTTCCTTGATGCGCTCGGCTGCCGCATCGGACAGCGACATGATCTTGAAGGCCATGGGTGGTCCGCCTCTATCGGTACATTGCGATATATAGAACTAAACGCGTGGAATTACCACCAGTTCAACGCAACTTGCGCTTCTTCGCTCATGCGGCTGGCATCCCACGGGGGATCGAACACCATGTTGACCTTGACGTCCTGAATGCCTTCGACGCCGCGGGCGGCGTTTTCGACCCAGGCGGGCATTTCGCCGGCAACCGGGCAGCCCGGCGCGGTCAGCGTCATGTCGATGGTCAGGTTGCGGTCGTCGTCGAGGTCAACCTTGTAGATCAGGCCGAGCTCATAGATATCGACCGGAATTTCCGGATCATAGACGGTCTTCAGCGCACCGATCAGATCGGAAGTGATCCGCTCAACTTCCCCGTCGCCCAGGCTTTCCGGCATGGTCGGCTGGATGCGGACATCGATCTGTTCGTCGGCTGCCGGTGTGGTGTCTTCGCTCATCATCTGTCTCTCAGGCGAAAAATTTACGGGCGCGCTCAATGCCATCGACGAGCGCGTCCACATCGTCCTTGCCGTTATATAGGGCGAGGGAAGCCCGGCAGGTAGAGGTGACGCCAAATCGCTTCAGCAATGGCTGCGCGCAATGGGTACCGGCACGGACTGCAATACCGTAGCGGTCGAGAATGGTAGCGACGTCGTGGGCATGGGCGCCCGCGATCTCGAAGGAGAAAATGCCGCCCTTGCCCGGCGCCGTGCCGATCAGGCGCAGCGAATTGATGCGGCTGAGCTGTTCGTGAGCATAAGCGGCGACTTCGTGCTCATGCTCCGCGATCTCGTCGCGGCCGAGCGTTTCCATATAGGTAAGCGCGGCGCCGAGGCCGATGGCTTGGACGATAGGCGGTGTGCCGGCCTCGAAGCGGTGCGGCGGCTCGTTGTAGGTGACGGTGTCGAGCGTAACAGTCTCGATCATTTCGCCGCCGCCCTGGTAGGGCCGCATTTCAGCGAGCAGGTCGTACTTGCCGTAGAGCACGCCGATGCCGGTCGGGCCGTAGAGCTTGTGGCCGGTCATGATGTAGAAATCGGCGTCGAGATCCCTGACGTCGACCTTGGTGTGGACGGCGCCTTGCGAACCGTCGACCAGCACCGGAATGCCGCGAGCGTGAGCGATTTCAATGATTTGCTTGATCGGCGTCACAGTGCCGAGCACGTTCGACATATGCGTAACGGCGACGATACGCGTCTTGTCGGTCAGCGCAGCCTCGAAGGCGTCAAGGCTAAAACTGCCGTCGTCGAGGACGTCGACCCACTTGATGACGGCGCCCTTGCGCTCGCGGTGAAAATGCCAGGGCACGATATTGGAGTGGTGCTCCATGATCGTGGTGACGATCTCGTCCCC
>NZ_JAFKHD010000094.1 GCF_017307565.1 Devosia sp. | reverse complement strand
GCCGTGCGCGATCGCAATGGCGGTCTTTGCGGTTCGTCTTTGACATGAGACGAAGCCATGCGCAATTATGTGTCGATGGCGGGCGCGGACCTGGTGCAGGCTGCGAATGCGGCAAGCCTTGTGCCGGCGCGCGTCGTCGGCCGTGGCGCAGACCTGGGCAGTATCGAAACGGGCAAGCAGGCCGATTTCGTGCTGCTCGACCCGGCCGATCTGTCGGTCGTCGAAACCATCATCGGTGGCAAATCTTACTTTAGGCGCGACCATGCAAAAGCCGCTTGAAACACCTCTCCGCTACGAGGAAGAGGGCAATGTTCACCTCGATTTCCATGGCGCGGTGAACACAACCATCGACTTCATCGTTGAACGCTATGGCGTCGAGGTGTTGCACGAGATTTTCGCCAAAGTCGGCAAGGACGTCTATGTCGACCTGCGGCGACACCTGCAGGCGGGCGATCCCAACGAGATGGTTCGCCATTGGCGCCATTTCTTCACCCGCGAAAATGCCGACTACGACATTGCGGTGGGCGAGGACGAGATCGTCCTGATCGTTCGCCACTGCACGGCCTATCACCACGTCGCCAAGATCGCTCCGTCGGTTTCGGCCCATTTTTGTGACCAGACCACCAAGGTCAACGAGGCCGTCGCCGAGGGTACGCCCTATCGCATCGATACCGAGATCACTGGTCCCGGTGCATGCCGTCAGATCATCCGGAGGCGCTCATGATCCCGAGTGACCATTTCACCCGCTTCTACAACGAGGTCTTCAAATTTCTCGAGAGCAAGGGGCAGGAAGACCTCGAACTCTACTGGCTAGAGATCAGCAAGAACCAGGAAAAGCACATTCTCGACCTGATCAAGACCAAGGGTCTGCAGGGCATGTACGAATACTGGTCGGTGATCGAGGAAGAGGAAAACTGCGACCTTGACCTGACGGTCGATGACGACCATCTCGAGTTGCACATGCATGGTTGTCCGAGCCTTGCCAAGGTGATGGACAACGACGCGGCGCCAATGACGCGCTATTGCGACCACTGCGCCGGCTGGATCGGGCCGATCATGGACAAGACGGGCTACCATCTTGTCTATGATGCTATCAGCCGGACCGAACCGCGCTGTGTCATGCGCATCTACAAGGATGCGGAAAAGGCCAAGGAAGCCGAAAAGTCGGTGCAACTGCTTATGGGCTGGCCCGGCAAACAGGAGCGCGGCTAACCCTTGGGTGGCTGCCGCACGTGTCTGGCAGCCACCGCAAGCAGCACCATGAGCGCCCGGTGGGCCTCGGTGATGTCCCTGGTCCCATCGATGAGCGCAACAACCAGCGGCGCGTCTTCATGCGGCGATGCCGCAAGTAGTGGCCGCAGTCCTCGGAGCGCGGCAAATCCAGCGGCAGTTGAGCCGGTCCCGAGGCCAGCAGCGGCCTCCTGTAGCGCCACGCGTTGCGCTTCATTGCGCTTGCTTTTTGTGTCGAGCGTCTTGGCCAGCCGGCTCAACAGGGCTGGCAGGCAATAGCCCGGCATGCGCTGTTCACGCCGCCAGTTGCGGGCAAATTGCTCTTCCAGTCTAAGGATTTTGGAAATGGCCAGCAGCACTACCTTGCTGCGTGGCTCGCTGATCGGATTGTCGTCGGAAGCCTGTTCGGCATAGATGGCGACGAGCGTTTCAACACTCTGCCGATCGCCAAACTTGCCCAGCGCCGACGCTGCAGCGAGGCGGCAATCAACGTCGACATCTTCGGCTAGCATCTTGCGGATTTCGGGAAGGTAGCTTGTGGCGCGGATATCGCCGAGCGAGCGCGCCGCACGTGACCGCAACAGGCGGTTGCCGTCCCCGAGGAAACGCGCAATGTCCTCCGCACTCCCCTTGGATCCGAGCAGCCCGAGGGAGTCGAGCGCTGCGTATTGAAGCTCGATCAGGCCGTCATAGGTAAGAATATCTTCGAGTGCCTGGGTTGCCTTGGGCGTGGCCGGCAGACGGCCGAGGGCGCGGATGGCTTCATGACGAACATCGAAGCTCGGGTCGGACAGCGCCGAGATCAGCTCGTCCTGCGCCAGAGTGCTTCCCGTTCCGCCGAAACCATAGGCCAGGTCGCGACGGCGCTGCTCCGATGTGAAGCTTGAAAAACGCTGGATTCCCCAAAGCGCGCGGAGCGGGTTTCCGGAGGAGAACTGTCCCAGAAAATCACGCACACCGGTCGCGCCTTCTTCCCTGAGAAGGGCAAAGACTGCCGCTGAGCTCGCCGTGACCAGGGCGGCAGCGACAAACAGGACCTCGTAGCCGCCGAAATGCGCTGTGCCGATATTGAGGCCATTGTGCTCGAAATATTGCACCAGAATGCCGGCCAGGACCGTCAGGCCGCCGCCGAAAATGCCGTCGCTCGAATAGGCGAGTGCCATATAGCTTTCGCGTTCGGTGGGCGGCACATAGTTCAGCATGTAGACGCTGCCGCCAACCATGGCGCCTTGCACGAGGAAACCAAAGAGGAAGAAAACCAGCCCTACAAGAATTTCAACGCCCGGAATGCCATCATGCAGGAAAGGCAGGGACAACAGCATCGCGACCTGCAGGGATTGCAGCGTGATGCGAATAGCGCGCGTGCCATGCCGGTCGATAAACCAGCCGGCCGCGTAGCTACCGGCGGCCGACCCCACGGGGACAAGCGCCGCCATAAGCACGATCTGGCCACTCGAAATGCCCAGCCGCTCGCGGAAAAACAGCAGCATGAAGATGTTGAGCGCCGAAAATACCAGGTACTGCGTGCCGGACGAATAGAGAAAGGCCAGGAAATTGCGGTCCCGCAGTGGCACGCGCAATTGCCGGATCGCATCGAGGCCGCTGCCCTTGGTCGGGCGCGGCGCACCGCCGCCGAGGCCGAAGAGCGTCAAGCCGCCGCCGATACCGATGAGGATGCCGATGACGAAGACAGGGTAGAAGCGCTCTATCCCGTGCTGTCCATCCAGCCAGAGCTGGATCAGGAACGAGCCGATCAAGGCGGTCGGCAAATAGGCGAGGGCGATCTTGCCACTGATCTGGCCGCGCACGAGCCGCGGGATGAATTCCTGGGACCACGGCACGGCCGCGGCCTCGGAGAGGGTCCGGCAGATGGCAAAGCAGATGATGGCTGAAAAGATCAGCGTGAAGGCCACGCTGGGCGTGGCGATGAAGAGTGGCGCGAAAAACAGCGGCAGCAGAAACAGGTAGCGGGCAATCAGCGCCAGGGCCGCGACCCGCTTGGTGCCGAAACGCAGAATGACCGGCAGGGCGGCAATGCCAAGGATTTGAAAGAAGGGCAGGATGCCACCAATGAGGCCGATCCTGTCCTTGTCGATGCCAAGCTCAGCAGAGAAAAGCACGAGCGGGGCGCCCACGGTGCAGAGCACAGCCGTCGCCGTCAGCACCGAGTAGCCGTAATAGAACGGCATTTTTCTCAGCTTGGCGTAGTCGGTCAATTCAGGTGTCGATGACACGGTCTGTCCTCAGAGCCGGATGCGGAAGGTCTTGATGACATGCTGGCAGTTTTCAACCTGCCAACAACAGGCGAGGAACTCATCGCCGCCCAGGGCCAGCAGGCTTGGCTGGCCAAAACGCAGGCTGGCGAAGGGATCGCCTTGCCCGGTTCCTTGGCCTAGCCGTTCATCGGCGAAGAGGGGAAGTTGATCGATGATTTCGAGGCGATCTTCATGCACGCGCGAGCGATAAACATTGAGGCCGACCGGAGACTCGCGATGTGCGTGAATGCTCAGCATTTCGTTCGCTCCGAGGGCAACGCCGCCCGATGCCTGTGCAGCAATGCCGGTGTCAAAGGTCCGGAAGGTGTTGCCGCCATCGTTCGAGAGGGCAAAGTGGTTGTGGAGGTTGCGGCCGGCGCCAATGTCGAAGGCCCAGAGCATCACTCCGACCCGCTCGCCGC
>NZ_JAFKHD010000093.1 GCF_017307565.1 Devosia sp. | reverse complement strand
GGTGGTCACGTTCGGCCTGCTGCTCATCATCCCGGGCGATCCGGCCGCGGTTCTGCTCGGCCAGGACGCGACCCCCGAAGCCATCCAAACCCTGCGCAATACCCTCGGGCTCAATGACCCCTGGTACATTCGCCTCTGGGATTACTTCGCTGCTCTCCTCCAGGGCGATATGGGCCGCTCGATCTTCCAGAACCAGCCGGTTTCCGAGATCATTTTCGGCCGCCTTGGCGCAACCATCGAACTCGCCGTCGTGGCGCTGATTCTTGCGACCATTATCGGCATGGCGCTGGGTGTGCTCGCCGCCATTCGGCAGGGCTCCTGGGTGGATACAGTCACAATGCTCTTTGCCCAGTTGGGCGTGTCCATGCCGGTCTATTGGCTCGGTCTCTTGCTGATGCTGCTCTTTGCTGTGCAGCTTGGCTGGCTACCGGCCATCGGTCGCGGCGTGCCGCTGCCGGAGGCTTTTCTTGCGGCCATTACCGGTCGCCCGCAGGTGCTGTGGGATTCCATCGGCCACATCGCACTACCGGCGCTGGCGCTGGCGGCGAATTCGGCGGCCATCATCTCGCGTCTCGTTCGTGCCTCGATGCTCGAAGTGCTGCGCGAAGACTTTGTCCGCACCGCCTACGCCAAGGGTCTGCGCAAGGGGCGCGTCGTGATCCGCCATGCGCTGCGCAATGCACTGTTGCCGGTGCTGAGCGTCATCGGCCTGCGCTTTGGCGCGCTGCTGGGCGGCGCCGTGCTCACCGAATCCATCTTTGCCTGGCCGGGCCTCGGGCAGCTGACGATCGCTGCGATCTCGCAGCGTGACCTGCCGCTGATCCAGGGCATCGTGCTCACCTTCGCCATCGTCTTCGCACTCGTGAATCTGGTGGTGGATCTTCTCTACGCAGCGGTCGACCCGCGTATTCGACTGGGGTGATGACCATGCGTTTGCCAAAAGCCCTCACCAACGTTTCGCTCGTCGTCGGCGCGCTGATTTCGCTGACCATCATTCTCCTTGCCATCTTCGCGCCCTATGTCGCGACCCATGGCATCGAGCAGATGGACATGCGCAACCGCTTTGACGGTCCGACCATGGAGCACATTCTCGGCACCGACAATTTCGGCCGTGACCTCTGGTCCCGCCTCGTCTTCGGCGCCCGCATCTCGCTCACCATCGCCGTCATCGCGGTGGGTGTTTCGGCTGCTATCGGTACGGTGGTTGGTCTTGTCGCCGGTTATTTCGGTGGCTGGGTCGACCAGGTGCTGATGCGGATCACCGATATCTTCCTCGGTTTTCCGGCCATCGTGCTGGCTCTCGCCATCGTCGCCGTGCTTGGACCGGGCATCGTCAATGTGTCGCTCGCGATCATCGTCGTTGCCTGGACCGAATATGCCCGCGTCGTGCGTTCGACAACGCTGGTGCTGCGTGAGCAGAACTACGTGCAGGCGGCCAAGGCGTTGGGCGCGAGCCCGGTGCGGATCATCTTCAAGGAAATCCTGCCTAACGCGCTTGGTCCGATCATCGTGCTCGCCTCGCTTGGGCTTGGCACTGCGATCATCTCGGAATCGGCCCTGAGCTTCCTCGGCTTCGGCCTTCCGCCGCCGGCCCCGACCTGGGGATGGACCCTTGCCTATGGCACCCGCTTCATGCGCGACGCGCCGTGGCTCTCCATCATCTCGGGCGCGACCATCATGGTGACCGTGCTCGGCTTCAATCTACTCGGCGACGGCCTGCGCGATGTGCTCGACCCCCGCCAGCTCTCTCGCGGCGGCGGCAAGTCCGCCAAGGCAAAGTAACTAAAGGAATATTCGAATGGTCAAATCCATCAACCAGCTTCGTCCCAAGTTTACGACGCATGCCGATGGCAGCGACGCAGTGCTGTTTATCCATGAGCTGGTCGGCGAAGAGGATGGTCCCACCATCGGCATTTCCGCCTCCATCCATGGCAATGAGAACACCGGCTCGCAGGCCGTGCTCGACCTCTACCGTGCCCTCAAGGACCAGCCGCTCAAGGGCCGCATCCTGCTGCTGCCGGTGGCCAATCCCTATGCTTTCGCCGTCAACGAGCGCTTTGCGACCATCGACAAGGTCGACCTCAACCGCCAGTTCCCGGGCAATCCGAAGGGTACCTATTCCCAGCAGCTCGCCCATGCGATGACCAATGAGTTCCTCAATGCCATCGATGTGCATATCGACCTGCATTCGGGCACCGATCGCCCGACCGTCGACTATGTCTACATCTGGAACGACGAGCGGCTGTCGCGCGCCTTTGGCTCCAAGCTCCTCTACCGTCCGGTCGAGAACAAGCAGGGCACTGTTTTCGGCGGCACCACCAAGTCGGTGACCATCGACACTCGCAATATCCCGGTTGCCGTGATCGAACTCGGCGGCGGCATTGTCGACCAGACCCCGTACGTGAAGCAGACCGTCGACGGCGTGCTGAACATGCTGAAAACCATCGGCGCCATTCCGGGCGATCCGTGGACCAACCCCAAGCAGATCGTCGTCAACGAACTGGCCGGCATTCGTCCGAGCCAGGGCGGCTGGCTCGAGCCACTGGCTCCGGCCAATGGCGAAGTGATCAAGGGCGGGCAGCTGCTCGGTCGCGTTGTCAGCCCCTACACGTTTGAAGTGCTCGAAGAGATCCCGACCCCGTTCGAAAACGGCGTGATGATCATGCAGCACCTCACCCGTAACCTCGTCCACAGCGGCGACTACGGTTTCATGGTCGGTAACCTCGAAGGCGCCACCGACTAAGACCACAACATGTCGGGCGCGTCCCACCAGCCCGGCATTGGAGACGACGGCAATGAGCGAAATGAACACAGCAACCCATGTCCCGGTTCTGCAAGTCTCTGATCTTGATATCGAGATCAGGGGCGTCAATGGCGCTTTTGCCGTCGTCTCCGACATGAGCTTCTCCGTCAGGGCGGGGGAGACCCTTTGCATTGTCGGAGAAAGCGGGTGCGGCAAATCCATGACCGCACTCTCCCTGCTCCGGCTGCTGCCGGAAGCGGCCAGTATTGCCGGCGGCAAGGTGCTGATCGAAGGCCAGGATTTCCTCGCCATGGATCAGCGGCAGGTGGAAGATTTCCGCGGCGAGAAGATCGCCATGATCTTCCAGGAGCCGCTCACCGCGCTCAATCCCGTGCTGCGCATCGGCGAACAGATCGCCGAATCCGTGCGCCAGCACCGCAAGTGCGGTCGTCGCGAGGCCGATGCCCGCGCCGTCGACGTGCTGCGTCTCGTGCAGATGCCCGATCCCGAGCGTCGCGCCAGCCAATTTCCGCATGAACTTTCGGGCGGTATGCGCCAGCGCGCCATGATCGCCCTGGCGCTTGCGTGCGACCCCAAGATTATCATTGCCGACGAGCCGACCACGGCGCTCGATGTGACCATTCAGGCCCAGATTCTGGGGCTGATCTCGGACCTGCAGAAACGTCTCGGCACGGCGCAGATTCTTATCACCCACGATCTTGGCGTCGTCTCGGAAGTCGCTGACCGCGTTATCGTCATGTATGCGGGGCGCAAGGTCGAGGAAGCGAGCATTTTCGATCTCTTCGATCGCCCTTTCCACCCCTATACGATTGGCCTGATGGGCGCCGTTCCTGGTGCCGGTGCATCGAGCGAAGCGGGCGATCGCCTGGCCGACATTCCGGGCACGGTTCCCCCGCTCTGGAACCTGCCCAAGGGGTGCGCCTTTGCTCCGCGCTGCGCCAATGCTTCGGCCCGCTGCCTTGAAGAGCGCCCGCCATTTGAAGAAAAACGCCCCGGACACTGGGCCGCCTGCTGGGAGCACGATGATGCAGCCTGATCGCACCCCTCTGCTCACGGTCGAGAATCTCGAAGTCCATTTCCCCATTCGTGCCGGCGTGCTGCAGCGCCAGGTGGGCGCGGTGAAGGCCGGCGAGGGCGTCAGCTTCTCGCTCAATCGTGGCG
>NZ_JAFKHD010000092.1 GCF_017307565.1 Devosia sp. | reverse complement strand
GAAGGCCCAGTCAATGATCCCGGCAGAGCGCACGGCGACGACATTGCCCAGTTCGAACACGTCGCCATTGATCAGGACGAGGTGGGGGACGGGATTGCTCGCGACTTCGCTTTCGAGCGTTGCCAGCAGTTCGGCGGTGCGTTCATAGGCCGAGTGCAGATCGGACAGCACGATGATGCGGCCGGCGGCTTCCTGCGCCAGGGCCGCAGTGGCCGAGGCAATGAAGGGCAGGGCGGCAGCGGAACCGAGAAGTTGCAGTGCCAGGCGGCGGGTGATGGTGTTCGTCATGCCCAAATGTCCTTGTAGTAACAGCGCCCGTGTGAGGCGGGCGGATAACTGCACGGACGCCACGACACTGTCGTGACAGGGCAGGCGGGGGAAGCGCGAGCTCCCTCCGCCTTTCATTCGGCTCGGACTATTGCGACGCGCCGCCGGTCTTTGCGGCCCGCTCTGCGTCCCACCACCAGATGGACGGGAAGCCATTGGCGAATTCGGGTAGGGTTGCCGGCTGCCCGAAACGGTCCCAGCGGGCGGTGCGCGAATAGCGCAGGGAATAGCCGGGAACCACATAGTCGTGGGCGAGGAGAACGCGATCGAGCGCCTCGGTCACGGCGAGCTGCGTGTCGCGGTCGCTGGCGGCGACGAGCTTGTCGATCAGCGCGTCCACACCCGGATCGGCAATGCCGGCATAGTTCCGCGAGCCCTCTTCGGATGCGCTCTTCGAGCCGAAGAAGAAGCGCTGTTCGTTGCCCGGCGAGTAGGACTGGGCCCAGCTTGCATAGATCATGTCATAGTCGAAGCTGCGCAGCCGGTTGATATATTGCGGCGTGTCGACCATGCGCACGGTCACGGCGATACCGATCTGCCCCAGATTGCGCTGCAGGTTGGCAGCGATGGCTTCGAGCGTCGGCTGGTGCATCAGGATTTCAAAGCTGAGCTGCTGGCCCTTGGCGTCAACGAGCTGGGTGCCGTTGAGCTTGTAACCGGCCTCGGTCAGCAGGCCGAGCGCCTTGCGCAGGTTTTCGCGCAGCTTGGTCGGATCGCCGTTGACCGGGTTGGTGTATTCCTCGGTGAAGACCTTTGCCGGCACCAGGTCCTTCACGCTTTCCAGAATATCGAGCACTTCGCCCTGCGGCAGGCCCTTGGCGGCGAAGGGCAGGCCGAAGAAGTAGGAATTCACGCGGGCGTACTGGTTATAGAAGATGGTGCTGTTCAGCTCTTCGAAGTCGAAGGCGTAGTTGAGGGCCTCGCGCACGCGCTGGTCCTGAAACTTCTCGCGGCGCAGGTTGGGGATGAAGCCAACCATTTCCCCGCGGCCGTTGTAGTCCTGGGGGAATTCTTCCTTGACGACGCGACCATCGGCAACAGCCGGGAAGTCAAAACCCGTGGCCCAGCGGCGGGCGGTATATTCGCTCCACCAGTCGAACTGGTCGCCCTTGAAGGCTTCGAACCAGACCGATTCATCGAGGTAATATTCGTAGTCGATCTCGTTGAAATTGTTGTAGCCGATCTGGGTCGGATGATCCTTGGCCCAATAGTCCTCGACACGCTTGTAGCTGACCGAGCGACCGGCTTCGAAGCTGGCGATTTCGTAGGGGCCCGAGCCCAGCGGCGGCTCGAGCGTCGAGGCGCCGAGATCGCGCTGCTTGCCGTTGGCGTCGGTGCCTTCCCACCAATGCTTGGGGAGCACGAGCAACTGGCCCAGGATCTGGGGCAGTTCGCGATTGCCCGTCATGTCGAACTTGAAGGTGACTTCGCCGGGGGCGGTCACTTCGGCACTGGTGATATTGGCGTAGTATTGGGCATAGACCGGGCTCAATTCCTTCGATTTGTCGAAGGACCAGACGACGTCCTCGGCGGTCACCGGCTCGCCATCGTGCCAGCGCGCCTTGGGGTCCATACGGAAGATCACCGAACCATAGTCGTCGGCGACCTTCATCGCTTCGGCCAGCATGCCATAGGAGGTGTTCACCTCGTCGAGCGATGGAGTCAGCAGGGTTTCGTAGATGAGCCCGATGCCGCTGGCGACCTCGCCCTTGGGCAGGATGGGGTTGAAGGTATCAAAGCCGCCACGGCTGCCGAGACGCACGGTGCCGGCCTTGGGGGCGTCGACATTGACATAGTCAAAGTGAGCGAAGCCTTCGGCATATTTCGGGGGCTCGGTGAGGCTCGAAGAATTCACCCAGACGCCGGTCGGGGTCTGGGCAAGAGCCGGAAGGGCAAGGCCGAGGGCCACGAGCCCGGAGGCGAGAAGGGTCGAGATCAGGTTCGAGCGCTTCATGTGTTGGCTCCGCTTTTCAATTGGCTGAGGTTAGTCGCTTTGCTCGGCCGAGGACAATCCGGGACTTTCGATGTCGAAAGCGGCGGCGATCAGCTGGCTGGTATAGGGATCGCGCGGGCGCGCGAAAATAGCGGCGGCGGGACCGGTTTCGACCACCTTGCCGTGCCGCATCACCACCAGTGACTGCGCCAGGGCCTTCACCACCCTGAGGTCGTGGCTGATGAACAGGAAGGTCAGGTCGCGGCGGCGCTGTACGTCGCGCAGCAGGTCGATCACCTGCGCCTGAATGGAAATGTCGAGTGCCGAGGTCGGCTCGTCGAGCACCAGGAAATCCGGCTCAAGTACGAGTGCCCGGGCAATGGCGATGCGCTGGCGCTGGCCGCCGGAGAATTCGTGCGGATAGCGGTTGATCACATTGGGATCGAGGCCCACTTCGCCGAGCACGGCGATGACGCGTGCCTCGCGCTCGGCTGGTGTCAGCCGGGGCATGTGCACGGCCATGCCTTCGCCGATGATCTCGCCCACCGACAGGCGCGGGCTCAACGAACCAAAGGGGTCCTGAAACACGATCTGCATGTGCCGCCGCATGGGGCGCATGGCGCGGGTCGAGAGCTGCGACACGTCCTGGCCGAGAACCACGATCTTGCCGTTGGAGGGGATCAACCGCAGCAGGGCATAGCCCAGCGACGACTTGCCCGAGCCGCTTTCGCCCACGACGCCCAGCGTCTCGCCCTTGCGGATGGTGATATCGACGCCATCGACCGCGCGCAGATGTCCCACCGTGCGGCGCAGCAGCCCGCGCTTGATCGGAAACCAGACTTTGAGGTCCTTGGTTTCAACGAGCACCGGTGCGCCGGACCGCGGCAGGACCGGCGCACCCTTGGGCGCTGCCGCGAGCAGCTTTTTGGTATAGGCGTGCTGGGGATGGGCGAAGATCTCGGCGGTCGGCCCGGTTTCGACGATTTCGCCGTTGGTCATCACGGCCACCCGATCGGCGATCTTGCGCACGATGGTCAGGTCATGGGTGATGAAGAGCATCGCCATGCCGTGCTGGCGCTGGAGCTTCTTGAGCAGGGCCAGGATCTGCGCCTGCACGGTCACGTCGAGCGCCGTGGTCGGCTCGTCGGCGATCAGCAGTTTGGGGTTGTTGGCAAGGGCCATGGCGATCATGACGCGCTGGCGCTGGCCACCCGAGAGCTGGTGCGGATAGTCGTCGATGCGGCTTTCGGGATCGGGAATGCCGACCTCGGCCAAGAGCTCAAGCGTGCGCTTGCGGGCCGCCGTCTTGCGCATGCCCTGATGGGTCGCGAGCACTTCGCTGACCTGCTTGCCGACGGTATGGACCGGATTGAGCGAGCTCATCGGCTCCTGAAAGATCATGCCGACATCATTGCCGCGCACGCCGCGCAACTGTGCGGGCGAGGCGGCGACGAGATCCTGCGCGCCGAGATGGATGGTGCCGGTAAGGCTCGCCGCGGGCGGCAGGAGCTTGAGCACCGACAATGCGGTCACCGACTTGCCCGATCCGCTTTCGCCGACCAGCGCCAGCGTCTCGCCCGGCGCGATATCGAAACTGACTTTCCTGGCCGCCTCGAAGGCGCCAAAGCGGATGGTCAGGTCGCGGACGGAAAGAAGGGGCGCGGTCATGAGAAG
>NZ_JAFKHD010000091.1 GCF_017307565.1 Devosia sp. | reverse complement strand
CACCAGCCGGATCAGCGTCGACTTCCCCGCGCCCGAACTGCCCATAACGCCAAGAATGGCGCCCCTCGGCACATCGAGATTGATTTCATGCAGTGCAGTAACGGGCGCATTGGCACCGCGTGCAGCAAAGGTCTTCTCGACCCCGCGCAACTGGATAATGGCCTCACCGGGGGCCGCGCCGTTTTGAAGATGATCGTTCAATTTCAGTCCGTTAAATAACGACTGAATTAGTCGGCATTTACAGCCGGAAAGTCGAGGGAGAGGCTTCCAAACAATGGACGGAATCCGGGTTTTTCGTCCACTCGTTCCGGCTTGGGCGCAAATCCAGTTTTTCGTGGGCTGGGGATGGGGTGGAAGGTCGGGAGGGCGAGCACTGCTCCCAGCTTTCTGTGCGACCGTGACATCGCCCCTCCCACGATGTCATCCCCGCGAAAGCGGGGACCTCCGTTTCAAAACAGAGGTTCCCGCTTTCGCGGGAATGACCCGGTGGAAGGATGGATTGGTTGGAGGACGGGAGAGGGTGAGTGAGCCTCAATAGCCTTAAGTGAGGCTACGCCAGTTCCTCCGAAAGATACGCCTCAACACTCCGCGGCTTCCGCTCCAGAACCCGCTCGACCGTATCGGTGAGCCCGGCAGCGCCGCCCTGCGCAATCACCACAAAAAACTGCTTCACCACCTGCGCCTCAAAGCCGTCCACGCCCGGCGGCAACCCAGCCGGCACCGCCGAAGACACGCCCACCGCCTTTCCCGTAATCCGCGTCGCCAGCGCCGCAATGTCCGGCACTGACAACGAATCCGGCCCGGTAATCACCAGCGGGCTCGCCGCGACCTTGGGCGCCAAAAGCTGGCTGATCGCCACATCGGCAATGTCCCGCACGTCGACATAACCCACCTTGGCCCCGCCATGGCGCGAAGCGATGGCCTCCCCGCGCTTGATCTGCGCCGCCACCGCCGCCAGCGAGACCTGCAGCCAGGCATTGGGGCGCACCGCCACATATTCGAGCCCGGATTGGGCCAGATGATCTTCCACCCTCTTATGCGCATCGCCCGAGAACGACGTGCCGACCGTCCAGTCCGACCCTGAAATCTTGACGACCCGCTTCACACCCGCCGCCTTGGCCGCATCGACAAGCGCAATCTGATCTTCGGCCAACCGCTCGCTGATCGGCGACAGGAGCAGCACGCGGCTCACCCCCTCCAGCGCCGCCGGCAGCGAGGCCGGCACAGAAAAATCGCCCTCGGCAATTTCGACCTTGTCGCCATAAAGCTCGCGCGCGGTTTCCGGTCGCCGCGTCAGCACGCGAATACGATGCCCATCGGCAATCAGCTTAGGCGTCAGCACGCGGCCGAGCTTGCCGGTCGCACCGGTAATCAGGAACAGTTCGGAGGAATTTGTCATCTTGGCTCGCACCCGGAGAATTAGTTTCGCTTAATATATATTAAATCCATCAACATTCTCAAATATGAAAGTAGGCATAAGCCGAAATGCAAAATATTCCCCTCTGCCCCGGAGCCTCAGCCGTGCCTTCTCCCTTTTCCCTCCGTCGCCGTACCCTCTTGCTGTCGACCGCAGCTCTTGCCCTTGCCAGCGCCGTTCCAGGCCTCAGCTTTGCCCAGGACCCCGTCCAGGGCGGCAGCATTTCCATCAATGTCGGGTCCGAGCCGACCGCCCTGCTCTCGGCAACCAATACCGGTTCGGCCATCAGCATTGGCCCCAAGATCGTCGAAGGCCTGCTTACCTACGATCTCGACTTCACCCCGCGTCCGCAGCTCGCCACCGAATGGTCCGTGAGTGACGATGGCCTCACCTACACGTTCAAGCTGCGCGAAGGCGTCAAATGGCATGACGGCGAAGATTTCGACGCCGATGACGTCGTCTTCTCGATCCTCGCCCTCAAGCAGGTGCATCCGCGCGGCCGCGGCACCCTGGCCAATGTCACAGAGGTCAAGGCGCTTGGCAGCCACGAAGTGCAGGTCACTCTCTCGGACCCGGCCCCCTATCTCCTAAAAGCCCTCGCCGCGCTCGAATCCCCCATCCTGCCCCAACACATTTTTGACGGTACCGACATTCCGGCCAATCCGGCCCTCAATGCTCCCATCGGCACCGGTCCGTTCGTCTTCAAGGAATGGATCCGCGGTAGCCATGTGCTGCTCGAGCGCAACCCCAACTATTGGGACCAGGGCAAGCCCCATCTCGACCAGATCGTCATCCGTTTTATCGCCGACCCGGCCGCTGCCGTCGCCGCGCTGGAATCGGGCGAAGTGCAGGTGTCCATCGGCGTTGTGCCGCTGACCGATCTTGAGCGCCTCAAGGCCGATAGCCGCTTTGCCTTCGAAACCCGCGGCAATGGCTACATCAACTCCATCCTGCGCGGCCTTTTCAATCTCGACCGCAAGGAGCTGCAGGACCTGCGCGTGCGCCAGGCCATTGCCCATGTCATCGACAAGCAGTTCATCGTCGACACCGTCTTCCTCGGCCACGCCAAGGCGCTGACCGGCCCGGTCAATCCGGCCGTTGCGGAATTCTATACGCCCGATGTCGAAACCTATTCGCTCGATATCGCCAAGGCCGAAGCCCTGCTCGATGAAGCCGGCTACAAGCGCGGTGCCGACGGCATCCGCTTCGCGCTCTTCGTCGATCCGATGATCGCCGTTGGCCCGCAGCGCCAGATTGCCGAATATGTGGCTCAGCAGCTCGACAAGATCGGCATCAAGCCCACCATCCGCACCGGCGACTTCGGCTCCTTCGTCAAGCGCGTCTATACCGACCGTGACTTCGATCTCGCCATCGAGCCGATGAGCAATCTCTTCGATCCGACCGTCGGCATCCAGCGCCTCTATTGGAGCAAGAACTTCAAGATCGGCGTGCCTTTCTCCAACGGCGCCAACTATGTCAGTGCCGAGACCGATCGCCTCCTCGAAACCGCTGCGCAGGAAAACGATCCGGCAGAGCGCGTAAAACTCTTCGGCGATTTCCAGCGCGAAGTGGTCAAAGACCTGCCGGTCATCGACCTCGTCGCCCCCGACGCCTTCACCATCTATGACAAGCGCATCCAGAACCTTGTCACCACCATCGACGGCAACTCGGCCAATGGCGCCGATCTCTTCCTGAGCCCGGCATGAGCGCCCCGCTGAACGAAGAAGCCGGCATTGCCGCCGTCCTCGAAGGAGAGAGGGCCCGCTTGCGGGCCTTCTGCTCCGGCGATGTGGCGCTGCTCGACCAACTGCTCTCCGACGAGCTGACCTATACCCACAGCAATGGCATGACCGAGGGCAAGGCGCCCTTCCTGGAACGGCTCGCTGCCGGCGGCGTGCGCTTTGCCAATGGCAAGGTTTCGGAGGCGAGCGTCCGCCTTCTTGGCGACGTCGCCATCTACAACGGCCGCTTCAGCCTGACGGTTATTGCCGCCGGTCGGGAGGCGCATCTCGACAGCCGCCAGCTCTCGGTCTGGCAGCGCAATTTGGACGGCCAGTGGCAACAGATCGCCACCGCGTCCTCCCGCATTCCCCCGGAACCATCATGATCTTCGATTTTGCAGAGATCGGTCCGCGCGACCGTCACAAGCTCCTCACCTCGACCATCATCCCGCGGCCCATAGCCTGGGTATCGACGCGTAGCGCCAATGGCGTGGACAATGCCGCACCATTCGCCTTCTTCAATGTCTTTGGAGAGGACCCGCCGGTCCTCGCTCTCGGCATTCACGATGGCGCCAATGGCCCCTCGGACACCGGCAACAATATCCGCGCCACCGGCGAATTCGTCGTCAACCTCGTGCCCCGCGCCGCCCTCGCCCAGATGTCCCTCGGCATCCGCGTCACGAAGAAGGAGGAGATCGACGCCGCCATCAAGCTCGCGATCGAGACGAACGACCGTCCGGTCGTGATCGACTTCGTCGTGAGCCGTGACGCGATGGTGTGGCCGATGGTGCCGCAGGGCGT
>NZ_JAFKHD010000090.1 GCF_017307565.1 Devosia sp. | reverse complement strand
TGCCACGCGCGTTCGATGGGCTTGGCCTGCCCATGGTATGGGGTAGCCCAGTGGATTTTCACACCGAGACTGGTCAGCAGCCCATCGGGCTCATCGTCCCGCACCTTGAAACGGAAGCGGTTTGCCGTGCCCCCGGTGATCCACTTGCTGGCAAAACCGCGACCATTGTCGAGGATCATATGTTCGGGAATGCCGAACTTCTCGACCATGTCGCCAATGGCGAGGCGCACCGAAACGCGGCTTTCCGTCTCGTCCAGGCGCCAGCCGATGAACTTGCCGGAATAGATGTCCTGGATGCCGACCAGCATGGGGCGGAACGCGGGCTTTTCGCCCTTGCGCACGAACACGTCGAACCGGTGACCATCGATGTTCACCAGCGTCATGGCCTTCAGATTCATACGCGTGCGGCGCTGGGCCGGGTAAATGGCCTTGGCCGCGTCCGTACCCTTGCGGGCAAGCGTCTGCACTGCGGCTGGCACTTCGGCCTGCAGGCGGCGGCGAAGCGCCATTTCGCTTGGGATCGGCGCCCATCCAAACTTCTTGGCCGCATCGGCCATGCGCCGATAGCAGGCCGAAAATTTCGGTTCGCCAGGGCGCAGAAAGTCAGCCTTGAGCGCTGCCCAGGCATCGGGGTGGCACTCGGCAAACTGGGCGGTCGCCTTGTAGTCCGGCGCCAATGCTGCCAGCCAATCGGCACGGTTGTGGCTCTTCACCATGCCCAGCCAGTTGCGCAGCGTTGAGCAGGAAACATCATGCCTGCTGGCTGCCAAGGGCAGAGCCGCCACCAGCGTGAAGCCGCCCGCGACCAGTCCCTTCACTGCCTGGACGGCGGCAAGGCGGTGAGCGCATTCGGCCTTGTGCTTCTCGGGCAACGCCTCGTAGCGAGCCCAAAGCGGACTATTGCCGCGCACCGGCTCAACACTGGGTTGGCTGGCGAGCAGAAGCCTCACCTGGGTGGAGGCAGGAAAAAGCGTCAGGTGATAGAGCCAGCCTTTGCCCTCCCTGCGTACACGGTCCTGACGATCACGCCACCCTTCGGCGGCAGCAATCTTGGCCCATCCGCGCGCTGTCGTCGGCATGGTCGGATCGCCCGCTAGCGCTGCATCGTCGAGCGAAAACCATTCGTGAGCGCTAGTAGATTGCGTCATGGCACACATCGAAACTGCGGTTGATCTGGCAAGTCGCCATACCGTCGTCCGCAAGGACGAAGCTGGCGACGGTGGCGCATGCGAGGAAAAGCCCGATCCAGGCGAGGGCGCGCATCATTTCGCGTCCACCTTGACCAGTTCGTAGCCAAGCGCCTTGAACGCGGCGCGGACCGCTTTTTCGTCCTTGTTCCAGTGCTCGACGGTCACCGAGACCCGGCTCTTGAAGTCGAGCTGGTGATAAGCGCTGACGACCTGCTTCCAGTGGTCAAATGCTGGCGGTGTCTCGGCCTTCGCATTGACCACGTCACTCAGGCTCGCGCCGTCGCCGAGCTTTTGCAGGAGCGCCGTTTGCCCCTCGGGTGGACGAGACAGGATCGTCATCATCACGAAGAAGTCGCCCTTGGCCGCATCGAACGCCTCGGCCGCACGCGCCAACTGTTCCTCGGGTAGCGCCGAGAGTTTCAGCAACTGGGACTGGTTCCGGGCAATACGTGAGAAATGCAGGCGCTCAGAAAGGCCGACCGGCTTGGTTAGAACCGAGCCGATCCGCACAAGACGCTCGACTTGGTCAGACGACAGGTCAAAGACCCGCATGGCGTGAGCGGTAAAGCCGTCACGCAGAACGACAAGGCGAGCCTGTGCCTCGGGGTCGGTCGCACTCTTTTTATGTGCGCCACGACCATCAATCGCCGTCGCCTCGCGATAGGCTGCAAGCATGACCGCGCGACCGAAGGGCGACACGTCCGTGCGCGCCATGTTCTCTTCGATTTCGAGCAACCGCGCCTGGGCAGCATCAACCGCCATGCGCTCGAAATGCTCGCCCTCGACGAGATCGACGATGCCAGAGATTTCGAGTGCGCGCAGTCGATGCCGGCCATGCACAAGCACCCACTTCTTCTTGCCCTTCGGCGTCTGTCGCAGACCAATGTGATTGATCAGCCGACCATGCACGCCGAACGAAACGGCGATCTCCTGAGCCTTGACCTCGTCCAAAGGCTGAATGCGGTCCGACACATCGATATCGGCAAGAGCGACCGTGAGCGCGGCCATTACGCAGCACTCCGAGCGAGCGTGGCAGCGTCCACTGCTGGGCGAACGATGTCCGAAGGCCACTTCAGATAAGCCGGCCAAATCTCGGACAGCCGCAACACCGCCCGGCTAGCCCTCTCAGTGGTTATCCGATGTTTGGGCCGCCCTTTCCCGTCCTGCATCTTGAGGCGCCGGTAGGTAGCGCCGCTCCCCGTAGCGAGGCGAGAAATCGTGCTCGTCGAACGATTGGTATCGCGAGCGAGGCACTCGATAAGACGGCAGAGGGAATCAACTGTGTTATCCATGACATGATATGTGTCATGCATAACACGCTGGCGTCAAGGTTTAGAATGCGCTACGTGTCACGCATGACACAGCTGCAATTGGCAAGCGCAGCCTTGAAGGAGGCGATCGAACTGTTTGTGCGGGACGAGGGGCTACGCCCTTTCTCTCGCCGCACGGGGATTCCGCTTGGTGTCGTTCGCGCCGTCCTGCAGGAGCGGGATATCTCAGGCGCCAACCTGCTTCTGATCACGCAAGCCCTGGGTCTTGAATTTTACATCGGACCAAAGCGGTCCTCATCGCCTAGCACTCCAATATCGATGGAACCGGCAGACGAGGCGGACACGGCTTTCCTGGATAAGTTCGACCTACAGGTGAGCGCAGGGCCGGGAACGATGGGTGTAGCGATCCCGTCCGAGCCCGTGCCGTTCAGCGCCAGATGGCTGCGCAAACACAACCTTCGCGCCTCAGAGCTGGCTCTCTTGGAAGTCAAAGGTGACAGCCAGGAGCCCATCCTCTTTGATGGCGACCCAATTATGGTCGACAAGGCGCCCAGCAGGCCCAAGACAGGTCAACTCTATGTCGTCGTTAGACGCGACAGCATTCAGGTTAAGTGGGTGACGGTGCTCCGCAAAGCATTCGAACTGGTCAGCGAGAACCCAGACTACCCGACAGAGCGCATCGACATTCACGATGCTCCAGATTTCTACCGTGTGCGGTGGTTCGTTCGATAGTGTCCAAGAACCCGCAAGTTTGCGGGTTCTTCAAAGTGGAAGAGCAGCATGAAAGTGTCAGTGCTTGCAACTATGGTCTTGGTCGCAATAAGCGCACTGCCGGCTGCGGCTCAGGAGTGCCTGCCTGACCTAGTAGAGGTAGCAGGCTGGTCAGCTAAACCCGAGCAAAACAAGATAAGGGTGGGCATCGGCCTTCGCAACGAGGGCGATACCGACATCAAGATGGTGCAGGGAACGGTGGCTTTCCGCGATCCACTCGGCGGCGAGTTGGCGCCTGTCATCGACATCTTTCCAGACACCATCTTGCTGGCTGGGAACCCTGGCAACATCGGCGTCTACCTGCTCGACGGGAGTGTCAGGCTTGGCCATGTCGAGCGCGACATGGTTTCGACGGTCATCTGCATTACTGGTGTCGTTCTCGCTGACGGCTCCGTGGTCAAGGCCGGCACCTAGCGCATGCCACACTCGGAGGCGTTTGCTTCGAGAGACCAGGTCAAATCTGTTCCGCGAACGATGGCGGAGAATTTCTAGCCGCTATCAGTCGCAGAGCCCTGCGCCGCCTGACTTTTCGGCCCGCCCCAATGGCACCCGGAACCCAGTTCCGCGAAAGTTTTGCCTCTTCTTTGGAGAATGCCGGTTCGACGTATCATCTGGGTCCGGTCGAAAGCCCCGTTTGACGGGGTTTTGACACCGTCTCGACACGCCTTGACCAGCCAGTCGTCAATCGGCGACATTGCGATGCACCAATCGGCGGGTTCGTGGTTCATGCCAAAACCCGCCGTAAAATCAAATTCCGCTGGGCTCCCCACGTTTCCACATGCAACCCATTGAAACGCCGCCTCTTTCACCCCTTCACCGCGCCGTTCCGGATAATTCCGTCAATGCCAATACCGCGCGTTAAACAACACCCAGGTCTTCCCGCTGATACCCGGCACAACCCATCAGAACCCCATCGACTACCCCGTCGATGACTTTGATGGCCTCATCGACCCGATCGAGCAGCAACTGGTGCCAGGCAAAGGATACGATCATGTCGATAATCAGCTCGCCATTCACCGCCTCATCCACCTCGCCCCGCGCCTTGGCACGATCAACCATGTCGAGCGCCACCTTCTTGCGCTCGGCCTGATAGGCAAAGAGCGCTGCGGCGGCATCTGGATCGTGCTGCGCCTCGGCAATCACCGCCCGATAGACCGTGCCGCAGAGCCTGTCCTTCCAGAACCCCAGCAACTGGTTTTCCAGAAAGGCGATGAGGTCGCCTCGCAGCGTACCGGTATCGGGAAATTCCCGCGTAATCTTGAAGCGCTTATAGACGTCGAGCATCAGCGTCGTGCGATTGGGCCACCAGCGATAGATCGTCGGCTTGCCCGCCCGCGCCCGCCGCGCCACCGCCTCGATGGAAAAACCGGCAATGCCCTCTTCGTTGAGGATCGCCTCGGCCGCATCGAGAATGGCCTCCTGGCTCGCAGGATTGCGCCGCGCACCGATGGAGCGGCGCGCCGTCTCGTCGATATCGTCTGCTGGGGTCGTCGTCATGGTCTCTATATGGTCCATACGAGGCACAAAGAAAAGACTTGAACGAAACGGCCCGTTTCAATATATAACGAAACGTACCGTTTCATTATAGGTTTCTCTATGCCCTTTTCCGCACGCGCCCGCATGGCCTTTCTCATGACCTTCGCGGTCTATCCGGTGGTCGTAGTCTATTCGACCATCATTGGCCTACTCACCCCCGGCTGGGAATTCTGGCAGCGCAGCCTGATCCTCGTGCCCTTCATGGCCACCACCATTGTCTTCTTCATCGTGCCCTTCATCACCACGCGTTTCGGCGCCTTTATCGCTGGCAAGAAGAAGGTCGCCGCCTGAGCCATATCCGACGGCCAGAAGAAGACCCGTGATCCCCGCCCAGGCGGGGATTTCCTTTTGTAGGTGGAGTTTCCGTGCGGGGCGGCTCAAAGCCTTGCGTCCGTCACACTCTTGAGGCACATCGAAGCACCCTCTGTCCGTTGAAGGTTCTTCTGTCATGGCTGCCCATCCGGTTTCCCCGCTTGCCCCGAAATCCTATCCGGACCTGCCGGCCATCGATGGCGTGCGCTATGCCACGGCCGAAGCCGGCATCAAGTACAAGAACCGTACCGACGTGCTGCTCATGGCCTTTGACGAAGGCACCACTGCTGCCGGCGTTCTTACACGCTCGAAGTGCTCTTCTGCCGCCGTCGACTGGTGCCGCGCCAACCTGCCGGGCGGAAAAGCCCGTGGCCTCGTCGTCAATTCGGGCAATGCCAACGCCTTTACCGGCGCCAAAGGCAAGGAGTCAGTTCAGCTGACCGCCGAATATGCCGCCAAAGCCCTCGGCTGCTCCACCAGCGAAATTTTCCTCGCCTCGACCGGCGTCATCGGCGAACCGCTTCCGGCATCAAAATTTGCCGGCGTCCTCGACGAAGCCGCCACGCGCCTTGCCGAAACGCCATGGATCGAGCCGGCCAAGGCCATCATGACCACCGACACCTTCCCCAAGTTGGCGGGTGCCGTGCTCGAATTCGACGACGTCGAAGTCCGGATCAATGGCATCGCCAAGGGCTCGGGCATGATCGCGCCTGACATGGCCACCATGCTCTCCTTCGTCGTCACCGACATGCCCATCGCTGCCGACGTGCTGCAGGCACTCCTCAGCGAGCACGTGCAGAAGAGCTTCAATTCCATCACCGTCGACAGCGATACGTCGACCTCGGACACCCTCCTCGCCTTCGCCACCGGCAAGGCCAAGGTCGAGCCGATCACCAGCCTTTCCGATCCGCGCGCAGCCTTCTTCGGCGAAGCCCTGTTCGATGTGCTCTTCGAACTCGCCATCCTGACGGTGCGCGACGGCGAAGGCGCCACCAAGCAGGTGGCTGTCAATGTGGAGGGCGCCACCTCTGACGCCTCGGCCTTCCGCATCGCCAAGGCAATTGCCGACTCGCCGCTGGTGAAGACAGCCATTGCCGGCGAAGACGCCAATTGGGGCCGCGTCGTCATGGCCGTGGGCAAGGCCGGCGAACCGGCAGATCGCGACCGCCTCGCCATCCGCTTCGGTGACCTGCTGGTCGCCGAAAACGGCGAACGCGCTACGGTCTACGACGAAGCCGCGACCTCGGCCTATATGAAGGGCGAAGAGCTCGAAGTAACCGTCTCCCTCGGCCTCGGCGAGGGCTCGGCAACGGTCTATACCTGCGACCTCACCCACGGCTACATCACCATCAACGGCGACTACAGAAGCTGATCTTCAGCGACTATCGGGGCTAATTTCCGGTAGCCTCCCGCAAATCCCCCTCCAACCACAGTGTCATTCCCGCGAAAGCGGGAGCCTCTGTTTGGAGGTGGAAACGGAGATCCCCGCTTTCGCGGGGATGACACCGAGCAAAGCAAAGCAGCCATGACCCAGTTCACCCTCCCAGACGTCGAAACCTTTGAACGCGCCGGCCTCGAAGCCTGGCCCGGCATCGAAGTGAAGTGGGATGGCAACTGGGTCCGACGTGCTGCCGGCGGCTATACCAAGCGCGCCAATTCCGCCCAGTGTTTTGACCCCAACGACGACGCCGATGTCGAAGACCGCATCATCGGCGCCAGCTCCTGGCTCGTCGTGCGCGGGGTAAAGCCAGTCTTCCGCATCACCCCCCTCTCCGCCCCGGCGCTCAATGAAGCGCTGGACGATGCCGGCTGGGACGAGATCGACCAGTCCCATCTCTACGCCATGAAGCTCGAAGCGCAGGAGCCGGATGCGCAGGGCAAACTCCTGCCCCTTCTCGATCCCGCTTTCCTTGCCGCCCAGCAAAAGCTGCAGGGCCATGACGACGCGATGATGGCTCGCATGAAAGCGCTCCTCACCGTCATGGCCGTTCCGTCCACCGGCATCGTCATCGAGCGCGACGGCGAACCCGTCGCCTCGGGCCTGATG
>NZ_JAFKHD010000089.1 GCF_017307565.1 Devosia sp. | reverse complement strand
GCCAGTGTGGCGCGGTGCGCTACCACGCCACCGAAATGTTCGACAATTCGCACATCTGCCACTGCCGCATGTGCCAGAAGGCGGTCGGCAATATCTTTGCGGCCCTCGTTGCCGCCCCGCGCGAAGTGATCACCTGGACCCGCGGTATCCCCAGCCGCTTCCGCTCGTCCGATCACGTCGATCGCGGCTTCTGCAGCAAATGCGGTACCCCGCTTTTTTACGAAGATATCACCGGCAACCGGGTCAATTTCACCATCGGCTCGCTCGACCATCCCGAACTCTTCCCGCCCGGTGCCAATACCGGCAATGAGGGGCGCGTGCCCTGGTTCGATACGCTGCAAGGGATCGAGGACGGTGGCATCACCGAAGCGCCCGACCGCAAGGATTGGTGGAGCGGCATCAAGGCCACGAACAATCAGCATCCCGACCACGACACGGCCACCTGGCCGCTGCAGAGGGGTGAAGGATGACAGAGACCTGGGCCGGAGGTTGCCAATGCGGTGCTGTGCGCTATCGCTTCACGCGAAAACCGCGCAGCGCCCATCTTTGCCATTGCCGCATGTGTCAAAAGGCGTTCGGCGCCTTTTATGCACCGCTGGTCGGCAGTGAAATGGAGAATTTTGTCGTCACCCGGGGAGTCCTCGCAATCTTCCGGTCTTCTGATCTGGTTGAACGCGGCTTCTGCCACGAGTGCGGCACGCCGCTGAGCTTCGCCCATGTCGGCGGGCATTGGATGAGCGTCTCCATTGGTTCCCTCGACAACCCCGAGGCCTTTCCGCCAAAGGATCAGCATGGCGCCAATAGCCGCATTCATTGGGTCAGTGACTTGGGTCAATTGCCCGATGTCGCACCTATTGAAGAGCGTGCCCCTGAACGCGCCGCTGCCATTGCGCTCACCAACCACCAGCATCCCGACCACGATACGGCCACCTGGCCGCAGAAATAACGACGAAAACAGTAGGCCCCAACATGTCCCGAGATCGCCTCTACCTTTTCGACACGACCCTGCGCGACGGAGCGCAGACGGCCGGCATCGAATTCTCGCTCGAGGACAAGATCGCCATTATTGACCTGCTGGAAGAACTCGGCCTCGACTACGTCGAAGGTGGCTATCCCGGGGCCAACCCCATCGACACGGCCTTTTTCGAAAAGCAGCGCACCAGGAACGCTGTTTTCACCGCCTTCGGTATGACCAAAAGGGCAGGGCGCTCCGCCGCCAATGATCCCGGCGTGCAGGGCCTGATCAATTCCGCCGCCACGGCCACCTGCTTTGTCGCAAAAGCCTGGGATTATCAGGTCGATCTCGCCCTCGGCTCCAACACCGAAGAACACCTCGAAGGCCTCGCCGATACCGTTCGCACCGCCGCTGCCGCCGGCAAGGAAGTGCTGATCGACCTCGAGCACTTCTTCGACGGGTTCAAGGCCAATCCCGAATACGCGCTGTCCTGCGTCACCACGGCGCTCGAAGCTGGCGCTCGTTGGGTCGTCCTCTGCGACACCAATGGCGGCACCATGCCGTCCGAAGTGCGCACCATCGTTGGCACCGTGCTGAAATTCGCCCCCGGCGAAAAGCTTGGCATCCACCCCCATGACGATACCGGCCAGGCCGTCGCCAATGCGCTCGCCGCCGTCGAAACCGGCGTCCGCCAGATACAGGGCACGCTCAATGGCCTCGGCGAGCGCTGCGGCAATGCCAATCTCGTCACGCTGATCCCGACCCTGGTCCTCAAGCCCTATTATGCCGAACGCTTCGAAACCGGCGTCGCGCCCGAAGCGCTCGAGCGCCTGACCCATATCTCCCGCGCCTTCGACGATCGTCTCAACCGCGCCCCGGCGCGCCAGGCGCCCTATGTCGGCGCCGCTGCGTTTGCCACCAAGGCCGGCATCCACGCCTCGGCCCTGCTCAAGGATTTTTCGACCTATGAGCACGTGCCGCCCGAAAGCGTGGGCAATGAACGCGCCATCATGGTCTCCCAGCAGGCCGGCAAGTCCAACCTTCTTACGGCCCTCGCGCGCCATAATATCGTTCTCGAAAAGGACGATCCGCGTCTCGAAAAGCTGCTGGCCACGGTCAAGCAGCGCGAAATGCGCGGCTATTCCTATGACGGAGCTGACGCCTCCTTTGCCGTCCTCGCCCGCTCGGTCCTCGGCACTCTGCCCAATTTCTTCGACGTCGAGCACTATCGCGCCATGGTCGAGCGTCGCCACAACGCCATGGGCGAAGAGGTCACGGTCACCGAGGCGGTGGTAAAGGTCCGGGTCGATGGCCAGTTGCTCATGTCGGTGGCCGAAGGCAATGGCCCGGTCAATGCGCTCGATCAGGCGCTGCGCAAGGATCTCGGCATTTATTCCGCCCGCATTGAGGACCTGGAGCTGGTCGACTTCAAGGTCCGTATCCTGGACGGCGGCACGGGCGCGGTCACCCGTGTACTGGTTGAAAGCAAGGATGGCACTGGCGAACGGTGGAGCACCATCGGCGTCTCGTCCAATATCATTGATGCGTCCTTTGAAGCTCTGTATGAATCAATCACATACAAGCTGTTGAAGACCGAAGCGGCCGAGGGGGCCACCGTGTTGGCGACAGCGCGGCCGGCCCACAAGGCGGCCGGCTGACAACTGTCCGGGAGGGCAAACTGGCCGAAACTGCTCCGAAACGACCTCTTGCCCTGACGATCGGGGCAGTTGCCGTCACGTTGATCGCCATCGCTGGCGTCTTTGTCGCTCCCACTGTGGTAACGTGTTTCAATAGCCCCGATGGCATGGGCCAGTGCATTCGGGGCAAGTTGACCGATATCGGGCTCTTCCCCAAGACGCCCGTCGTTGAAACGGCAAAGGCCGAGACGCCCGCCCCGGCGGTGCAGCCTGCCGCGCCGGCTGGGGAATTGACCCCGCCCGCCCTCGACGTCACCCCGCCCGCTGAACCGGCAAACGTGCCGGAAAATCTCGTTGCCGCCAGTTTTGGCCTGCTGCGCGCCGAGCCCGATGGCTCCGTTGTCATCGCCGGCAGCGGCCGCCCCGGGAGCGAAGTCGAAGTCTATTCCGACGACACCCTTCTCGGCAGCACCACCGTTGAAAGCTCCGGCGATTGGGTCTTTGTGCCCGATCATCCGCTACCGACCGGCGGGGTCGAGATCACCCTTGCCGAGCGCGGCAAGGAGGGCAAAGCGGCTCAGTCCTTCGTCGTCGTCGTCAATGACGACAAGTCGACCCAGCCGCTGGTCGTCGCCAGCACGCCCGGCCAGGCCAGCGAAATCCTGCAGGGTCTCGCTCCCCCGGCCACCACTGCCGTAGCCGCCGCGACACCGGCAACCCAGCCGGCCACCACGGCCGTCGCTGCCGCGACCCCCGCCACCCAGCCGGCCGCTGCGCCAAGCGCTGCGCCCGCTACCACTCCGGTCGAACCAGCCCCGGTCGCCGTCGCAGCCGCGCCTGCCGCAACCCCCGCCGCGCCGGCCACCCCGGCAACCACGACGCCGGCTCCGGCTGAAACTGCCGCAGCCGCGTCTCCCGCTGCTGCGGCCACTCCGGCCGAAACGCCAGCCGCCGTCGCCGCTGCTCCTACGGCCCCGGCTGCACCCGCCGCGACGACACCGGCCGCTGCCGCTCCTGCTGCAACAGCAAGCACACCTGAAACCGCCGTCGCCATAGCCAACGAACCGGCAGCTCCGGCCGCTGCACCTGCGACCACGACCGTGCCGGCCGCCCCTACGACCGCTCCCGCCACGCCGCTGGCATCCGTCCCGCCCACGATCGACGCCATCGAAATCGAAGGCAACCGCACCTTCTTTGCGGGCGCTGGTCCTGATGGCGGCATTGTCCGTCTCTATGTCGATGATGCCTTCGTTGCCGATGCGACCATCGAAGGCGGCCGCTGGCTCGTCGAAGGCGGCGCTGTCCTCAAGGCGCCGAGCCAGCGCGTCCGCGCCGACCTGCTCGCGCCTGGCTCGTCG
>NZ_JAFKHD010000088.1 GCF_017307565.1 Devosia sp. | reverse complement strand
CCCAAGATCCCCCGGCGCATCGAGCCCCTTCACCGTATCCCGATAGGTCCAACTCGCCCCATCATCGGTCGACACCGCCACGCCAATCGGCGACCCATGGATCCAAGAAAAACCCTCGACCCCGGCCGCAGCCCGGCGATTGGTATAAAACATCCACCACTCATCGGTGCCTTCCAGCCGGATCACCGTCGGATCAGCCGCCCCATCCTCGATCGGATCCCGAAAAATAGGCGCGCTCATTCTTTTATCCCTCAGGTGAAATCCGCCGCCGTCCCTCCCACGGTGTCATTCCCGCGAAAGCGGGAACCTCTGTTTCCAGCACCGCAGGAAGATTCCCGCCTCCGCGGGAATGACGTCGTGGATCGAAACGTTGTCTCAACTCGGTCTGGTCCTCCCCTACCAGGGGAGGCTGGGTGGGGGTATTCCTACCCATAAACCCGAACTTCCCGCCCATCCGGCTTGGCCACAAGCTCCCCAGCCTGTCCAACCAGATCGCCCGCCGCCTTCACCATCCCCGGATCGGTCGCCAGCTTCCCATCCCCGGCATCATCGGTAGACAGAACCGAAGCCTTCAGCAGCTTCGAATAGGGATGCTGCGGATTATCCAGCACCGTCCGTGCATCGCCCATTTCCACGATCCGACCCCGCTGCATGATGATCAGCCGGTTGGAAATGTAGTAGGCCGTCGCCAGGTCATGCGTGATGTAGATGACCGACACCTTCAGGTCGTCCCGCAGGCTCTTCAGCAGATTGACGATGCTCATGCGCAGCGATGCGTCGACCATCGAAACCGGCTCGTCGGCAATCAGCAGCGGTGGATTGGGGATCAGCGCCCGCGCAATGGCGCAGCGCTGCAATTGCCCGCCGCTCATCTCATGCGGAAACCGCCCCCGAACCTCTTTGAGGCTCAACCCCACCTTCTGCAGCGCCTCGTCCATGGCCCGATCAATCGCCGCCTTGTCCGAAGTCTGCAAAAACCGCCGCGCCGTACTCTCGAGATAGCGCTCGATCTTCTTCAGCGGATTGAACGCCTCAAACGGGTTCTGAAACACCGGCTGCACCTGGCTCATGAAAGCGAGCTTCTCCGCCCGCCCGCCATGCCGCGAAACCTTCTTCCCGCGAAACAGGATTTCCCCCTCGCTCGGGTCTTCGAGCCCCAAAATCATCCGCGCCAGCGTCGTCTTCCCCGACCCGCTCTCGCCGATGATTGTAAAGATCTCCGGGTTTTCAGCCGACAGCGAGAAATTGGCATCCATCACCGCATCAACGGTCTTCCGCCCAAAAATCCCGCCCATGGTAAAGCGCTTGGACACATCGCGCACATCGAGAAGCGTCGTCATGCCATCACCCCCGATGGTGCACTGGCATTGACCAGCGGTTTCACGTCCTGCCAGCGCCAGCAGGCAGTCCGATGATCCGGCCCCACCTGTTCCAGCGGCGGCACTTCCTGCCGGCATTTGTCGACGGCCAGCGGGCAGCGCGGATGGAAGCGGCAACCCTGCGGTGGATCGGCCAGGTTCGGTGGCCGCCCTTCGAGCGCCGGCCGCTGTTTGACATCGCCAATCCGCGGCAAGCTCGCCACCAGATGCGCCGTATAGGGGTGCTTGGGCGCAAAGAACATATCCCGCGTCGGCCCCTCTTCAACGAGGCGCCCGGCATAGATGATGCCCACCCGGTCGGCCACGTTCGCGTGCACGCTCATATCGTGCGTCACGAACACCACGGCCGCGTTCATCTCCTTCTGGATGTCGCGGATAAGGCTCAACACTTCCTTCTGCACCACCACGTCGAGCGCCGTCGTCGGCTCGTCGGCAATGATGAATTCGGGGTGGCACACGGTCGCCAGCCCAATGGTCACGCGCTGCCGCATGCCGCCCGAAAGCTCATGTGGATAGGCCTTCAAAACCTCCGGCGGCAGTTTGAGCCGGGCCAGATGCGCAATCACTCGGTCCTCGAATGCCTTCCCCGTCAGCCCCATCGGTCGCGCGGCAAAGTCATGAAAGGTCCGCCCGATGCGCCGCACCGGATTGAGCACGCTCATCGACCCCTGCATGATGTAGGAGAGGTGCTTCCAGCGCACCGCCTCGATCTGCTTGGGCGTCGCCGTGGCGACATCGATCGGCCCATTCTTGAAATCGAATTTGACCGATCCTTCGACCACCTTCAGCGGCGGCCTGATCGCGGCGGCCAGCACCTTGATGAACGAGGTCTTGCCCGAAGAGCTTTCCCCGGCAATGCCATAGACCTCGCCCTTGCGCACGGTCATGGTGATCCCGTCGACCGCCCGAACCTCCCGGCTCACGCCAAAATAGTTCATCTGGTAATAGGCCTTAAGGCCTTCGACTTTAACGATATCCTCGGCCATGGCCTCAAGCCCCCATGCGGCGCAGGCGGCTGCGCGGGTCGATATATTCGTTCATGCTGACAGCCAGCAGGAACAGCCCCAGGAAGGTCATGACGATCAGGATCACCGGAATGACGATCCACCACCAAACCCCGACGACCATCGCCGAGTGCGAATTGGCCCAGTAGAGAACGGTGCCGATGGTGGGATTGTTGATATTGGTGAACCCCAACACCGCCAGCGTCACCTCCATGCCGATCGACCAGAGCATGTTGTTCATGAAGGTCGAAAACACGATCGGCATCACATAGGGCAGGTGCTCCTCGAGCAGCACTTTTCGCGTGCTCATCCCCGCGAAAACCGCATGCCGCGTAAATTCGCGATGTTTCAGCCCCAGCGCCACCGAGCGGATCAGGCGCGCGTCAAACGGCCAGCCGAAACACGCCAGGATCAGCGCCATGGTAAAGCTGTCCATGTTGTTGCGCAGCACGAAGTAGAACAGCACCAGGATCGGGAAGATCGGCACGGCGACGAAAATGTCGTTGATGAACATCAACACCCGGTCGACCCAGCCGCCGAGATAACCGGCGGCCAGCCCCACCGTGATCGAGATGATGCGGCTCAACACGGCAACGGTGACGCCAAAGATCAGGCTGTTCTTGAACGCGGCCGAAAGCTGCCAGAACAGCTCCTGACCGCGCGAATTGGTGCCGAACCAATATTGCGGCGAGGGCGGCTGGTCGGGAATGGCCATGTAGATCATGCTCGGATCGACTGGCGAAAAGAACGACAGCGATGCGAAGATCACCATGATCCCAACGAGCACCAGCCCGATGGCGAATTCGATATTGTAGCGGATAAGGTCGCGAAAAACGGCGAACATGGCTCTACTCCGCCCGAACGCGCGGATCGAGCAGCGGATGCAGCAAGTCCACGATGAAGATTGCGAAGGCCACAGCCGTGATCGAAACGGTGCAGACCGCGAGAACGGTCGAATAATCGCCGGCATTCACCGCATCGACGAGCAGCGATCCCATGCCGGGATAGTTGAACACCTGCTCGGTAATGATCGTGCCGGAAAAAACGCCGCCAATGACCATGGCGAGCGCCGTCACCTGCGGCACCAGCGCATTGCGCATCACATAGGCGCCGACGATGGTGTCGCGCTTGACCCCGGCGAGTTCCGCGTAAGTGACATAGTCCTCGGTGACAATGTTGGAGACCAGCGCCCGCATGCCGATGAACCAGCCACCGAGCCCCACCAGCACCAGCGATAGCGCCGGCAGCAGCGAGTGCTGCAGCACCGAGAGCACGAAGGGCATGGTCCAGCCCGGCCGCACATCCATGCCAAAACCGCCCGAGATCGGCAGCACCGGCCAGAGGAAGCCGAAGATGATCAGGATGATGAAGGCGACGATGTAATAGGGGATCGGCTGCAGGCCCATGGTCACGATGCCAAAAGCCTTGAAGAACCGATTGTTCTGAAAATACCCGGCAAGGCCACCCATCAGGTTGCCGATGATGAAGGTGATGACGGTCGAGGTCAGCAAGAGCCCCAGCGTCCAGGGCATGCCGCGCATCACCAGTTCCATGGCGGGCGTCGGGAAG
>NZ_JAFKHD010000087.1 GCF_017307565.1 Devosia sp. | reverse complement strand
ATGGCAGCGATGAAGTGCATGTCCTGCGCTTCATCCGCCGCTCGCGCACCCTGGGCTTTTCCATCGAGGAAACCGGCGCCCTCCTCGCCCTCTGGCAGGACAAGAGCCGCGCCAGCGGCGAAGTCCGCGACATTGCGGCGGGCCATATCAGCGCGCTCGAAACCAAGATCGCCGAACTTGAATCCATGGTCGGGACGCTGAAGCATCTCGTCCATTGCTGCCAGGGCGACAACCGCCCCGATTGCCCCATTCTCGACGACCTCGCCGGGACACATTCCAAGAACAAAGGACACTGACATGGCCGACAAGACCATTTTCACCGTCAACGACATGACCTGCGGCCATTGCGTCGGCACGGTGCGCAAGGCCCTTGAACAGGCCCTGCCCGGCGCCGAGATCACTATCGACCTCGACAGCCACAAGGTGAGCTTCACCGGCGACCGCGCCAGGGGCGAGGAAGCGATCAAGGAAGCGGGCTATACGCCGGAAGCGGCGTAGCTTCCCCCCCACCGCCGCGACACCTCCCCCCTTGACGGGGGAGGATCGCGCATCGAGTTTGGCTAAGCCCTCTTACTCCCAATCCCCCTCCACAAACCGCCCAAGCTGATCGAGCAGCCCGTTCGTCCCACCTTCCCTCAGCCGCCCGCCATCATCAAACCCATCGAGATAGGCGCCCATCTCGGTCATCTTCAAAACCGTATGATCGCCATCCGCCGTCAGTTCAAACGTCGCGACCGAAACCGAAATCCGCACGTCATCGAGCGTCATGAAATAGGAATAGACGATCCGCTCATCAGGCACGATGTCCTGATAGACCGCGTGATAGGCATGCACCTGACCGCCGGGCGGGCCACCGATACTGGTCTCTAGGCCGCCGACCCTGAAATCGAGCGTATATTCACTCCGGCCCCAGGTTTCGGGCGGCGAAAACCACTTCACCTTGACCCCTGGCTCCGACAGCGCCCGATAGACCCGCGCACGGCTCGCCTTGTAGCGCCGCTCAAGCGTGAATGTGGCGTGGCTGACGCTGCGTTGCTTGTCGCTCATTTGGGCTCCTCCTCGCCGGCCGTGGCCTCGAGATATTCTCCCAGCCGGTCGAGCCGCTGCATCCAGAGCGTGCGCCGCTCATTGAGCCATTGCTCGGCAAGGCTCAGCGCCGCCGGCTCGATCTGGCAGGTCCGTACCCGCCCAACCTTTTGCGACGACACAAGGCCGCTCGCCTCCAGCGCCTGCAGATGCTGCACGACGGCGGGCAGCGACATGTCGAAAGGTTTTGCCAGCTCGCTCACCGAGGCCGGTCCCCGGCTCAGCCGATCGATCATGGCCCGCCGTGTCGGATCGGCCAGGGCCTGGAACATCTGGTCGAGATTGGGAGTTTGGTTAAGCATAAAATTAAGTAACAACACCGCCCGTGGACTGTCAACGGCGTCCCGCCAGCATACTCGGCCACAGTGCTGCCGCCTCGCGCTTACCGCAAAAAACCGAGTGCCCCTGAAGGCACCCGGCAAAGTTCAGGCGACCTCGATCCGCCAGCAGATCACCGGACCGTCCTCGGGATCAATCCGGTCGTCCACCCGTACAAAGCCATTGCGCTCCAACACGCGCTGGGAGGCGACATTGTCGGCACCGGTTTCGGCCGAAAGGGACCGAACCCGTCCGTCGCAACGTGCCCAGCCAAGCAAAGCCGCAACAGCCTGTGTTGCAAAGCCCCGCTGCTGCCGCGCCGGTGCGACGCCATAGCCGATATGCAGTTCGCCGGGGTCGAGCAGACGGGTGACCGACATGATTCCGACGATTTCCCCCTCCTCGACCAGCATCCAAGCCGATGGTGCGAATTGTTCGGCCAGTTGGGCCGCAAGGCCCGCCAGCATGTCCAGCACCATCGGCGGCGCCAACTCGACATCCCGTTCGAGGCGCAGGCCTCCGGGTGCCTTGCCCTCTTGGAGCAAGGCAAAGTCATTTCGGGTCATTTCAATAATCATGATGTTCTCGGCAAAAGAAAAACTCTCACCCATCCGTCAAGGGATGGGCGGTCTTGCCGCCGAGCGGACCATCGGGCCAAAAGCTGAAACGCTACCTTGCCGATCGGCCGCTTGGCGCGAAAAGCGAAAGGGAGGTCAAAGGCATTCTCCTGTTGTTGCCCTTGGCATAGCAGGCGAATGGCTGGCCGCCTAGCCTACCCGCGTCACCGAATTGCGCACGATCAGTTCGGCCCGCAGTAGCACCTGCTGTTCGCGCGGCTTTTCGCCGGCCAGCAGTGCCAGCAGCAGCTCCATCGCCGCCTCGCCGATCTTGTGGCGCGGCTGTTTCATCGTCGTCAGCGACGGGGTGACGAAGCTCGAGAACGAAATATCGTCAAAGCCCATGATCGAGAACTGCCGCGGCAGGTCATAGCGCCGCGCATTGAGCGAGATGATGATCCCGAGCGCCGTAGCGTCGTTGACGCAGAAAAACGCCGTGGGCAACGCATCGCGCACGAACATCAGTTCCGCCGCCGCGCGCCCGCTTTCGGTGGTGCCGTCGCCGTCGATGATCAACCGCGGATCGATCACGATCCCCGCCCCCGCCAGCGCCTTGCGATAGCCCTCTTCACGCAGCCGGTTAACCTCACGCCCCTGCGAGCGGCCGACAAAGGCGATCCGCCTGTGTCCCTGGGAAATCAGGTGCTCGGTCGCAATCCGTGCGCCCTCGAAATTGTCGACACCGACAAACGGCACCTCGGCATTGGGCACTGGCTCGTTGACCGCCACCATGGGCGGCAGGCGCCCCTCGGCCCCGTCCTGCCCAAAGCCATAGGGCAAGTGTCCGGTAAAAAGGATCAGCCCGTCGGCCTGGTTGGAGCTGATGAAGCGCAGATAGTCCGTCTCGCGCGTGGCGTCGTTTTGCGTATTGCCGATCAGCACGCCGTAGCCGCGCTTGCTGGCCTCGGTCTCGAGCCCCACCAGAATATTGGAAAAATTCGGGTCACCCACATCCGGCGCCAGAATCAGGATCATGTTGGATCGCCGCATGCGCAGCGATCGGGCCATGGCATTGGTGGTGTAGCCAGTACGGGCGATTGCCTCGTTCACCTTGCGGCGTGTTTCGTCGGCAACCTTGGTCGGCTCGTTGATGGCGCGACTAACCGTGGCGATGGATACGCCGGCAAGCGCCGCAACGTCTTCTATCGTGGCCAGTTTCTGGTGCTGCACTCTTAAAGCCCCGCACACCCACTGGCGCCGCGTTTCCCTGCCTCTAGCAGAAGCCACGCGTTGCGCCAGACCCTCCCAAGAGGCTTACTCTCTTTTGCCTATATGTAAACCTTTACATCATTCATGAAAACCTTTACATCACTTTCATGGGGACGAAGAGCCGGGGAAACGGCCGCGTCCATGGGAGGGATTTTGCGATGTCATCAGCCGAAGGCACAACTGCGTCTGCCGTTCTGTCTGCCAATCGCATCTCCAAGTCTTTTGGTGAAATTCCGGTGCTCTTCAGCATCGACTTCGACATCAAGCCCGGCGAAGTCCACGCCATCATCGGCGAAAACGGCGCGGGCAAGTCGACCCTGATCAAGATTCTCTCGGGCATCGAGCAGCCGACCTCCGGCTCGATCACCTATGACGGCGAGACCGTCACCCTGCCCGCCGACGGCAAGGCGGAAGCGATGGGCATCGTGCTCATCCACCAGGAACTGAACCTGGCCGAACATCTCACGGCCTCGGAGTCCATCTTCCTCGGTCGCGAAATCAAGCGTTTCGGATTCCTGGACCTCGGCGAGATGCGCAAACGCGCTGCCGCGCTGATGGACACGCTCCACGTCCGCGTCGATCCCGATGACCGGATCAGCACCCTCTCCGTCGCCGACAAGCAAATGGTCGAAATCGCCAAGGCCATCAGCCGCGATGCGCGCGTCCTCATCATGGACGAGCCGACAGCTGTGCTCTCCGTCGGCGAAACCCAGACTCTTTTCGAGCAGATCCGCCGCCTCACCGCCCGCGGTGTCGCCGTCATC
>NZ_JAFKHD010000086.1 GCF_017307565.1 Devosia sp. | reverse complement strand
CGCAGAAGCGATCGAGCGTCTGCTTGCTCTCGCTTTCGGTCGGTTCCACCAGCATGGCGCCATGTACGACCAGCGGGAAGTACATGGTCATGGGGTGGAAACCCTCATCGATCAGCGCCTTGGCGAAATCGAGCGTGGTGACGCCGGTATCCCTAAGGAAGCTGTCGTCAAAGAGCGCTTCGTGCATGGTGGGATAGTCGGGGAAGGGTACCGAAAAGATGTGCTGCAGGCGCGCCTTGATGTAATTCGCGTTCAGCACCGCATCCTGTGCCGCCTGGGCGAGGCCATCGCCGCCATGGCTGAGCATATAGGTCAGGGCGCGGACATACATGCCCATCTGGCCATGGAAGGCCGTGACGCGGCCGAGGGCTGAGCCCTCGATATGCTCGACGAACTCAAGCCCGCTCGCACCCTTGCGCACAAAGGGAACTGGCGCGAAGGGCGCCAGCGCCTCGGAGAGCACAACCGGACCTGCGCCCGGACCGCCTCCGCCATGGGGCGTGGAGAAGGTTTTGTGCAGGTTGATGTGCATGGCGTCGATGCCGAGATCGCCCGGACGGACAACGCCCATGATGGCGTTGAAATTGGCGCCATCGCAGTAGAAGAACGCGCCGGCATCGTGCACTGCCCGAGCAATCTCGATGACCTGGGGCTCGAAGAGGCCGCAGGTATTGGGATTGGTCAGCATGATCGCGGCAACTTCGGGCGACAGGGCCGCCTTGACCGCTTCCACATCGACCGTGCCGTCCGCCTTGGCGGGCACGGGTTTGACCGTGTAGCCGAGGAAAGCGGCGGTCGCCGGGTTCGTGCCGTGGGCGCTTTCGGGCACGAGGACGATGGTGCGGTGTGCTTGGCCCTTGGCTTCCTGCGCGGCCTTGATGGCCATCATGCCCAGGAGCTCACCATGCGCGCCGGCCTTTGGCGACAGGGCCACGGCGGCGGTATTGGTGAGGGTAAGCAGCCAGTGGCTGAGCTGGTTCATCATTTCCAGCGCGCCCTGCACGGTCGAAACCGGCTGCAGCGGGTGGATGTCTGAGAAGCCCGGTAGACGCGCCATTTTCTCGTTGAGGCGCGGATTGTGCTTCATCGTGCACGAACCGAGCGGATACATGCCGCTGTCGATCGAGTGGTTCATGCGCGACAGGCGCACATAGTGGCGCATCGCTTCCGGCTCGGTGAGACCGGCAAGATCGAGCTTGGTCTTGCGCTCGAAGCCGCCGAGGAAAGTGCCGTCGATTTTCACGTCGGGCAGATCGACACCGGAATGCTCGGTATCGCCGATTTCAAACAGCAGCGGCTCGTTGGGAATGAGCGCCGAGCCTGATGCGGCGGTGCTGCTGACGGAGCCCACGCCGGTGGGGCGGCCTTGCGTATTCATGCTCATTGCGCGTCCTCCTGGATGGCCGCGTGGAGGCACTCGGCCAGCATTTCGATGTCCGCGTGGGTGGTGAGTTCGGTCGCGGCAAGCACGATGAGGTTTTCGACCTCTGGATTGCCCGGCTCGAGCCGGCTGACCGGCACACCGGCCAGGACGCCTGCCTGGGCCAGCATCTCGACGACCGGGGCGGCAGGGATCGGCAGCCGGATGGTCATCTCGTTGAAGAAGCTCTTGTTGAGCAATTCGACGCCCGGCACGGTGCCGAGCATGCGGGCGAGTTTGACCGCGTTGTGGTGGTTCAGGCGGGCAAGGCGAGTGAAGCCCGCCTCGCCCAGCAGACCCATATGGATCGAGAAGGCGAGGGCGCAGAGCCCAGAATTGGTGCAGATATTGCTGGTCGCCTTTTCGCGGCGGATATGCTGCTCGCGCGTCGAGAGGGTCAGCACGAAGCCCCTGACGCCATCGGCATCGACAGTTTCGCCGCAAAGACGGCCCGGCATCTGGCGGATGAACTCTTTCCGCGTCGCCATCAGGCCGAGATAGGGGCCACCGAAATTGAGCGCATTGCCGATCGACTGACCTTCGGCCACGACGATATCGGCGCCAAGCGCGCCAGGAGCCTCAAGGAGGCCCAAAGAGACAACTTCCGTGACCACGACAATCAGCAGCGCGCCTTGGGCATGGGCGGCCTCGGCTGCGGATTTGAGATCGCGCAGGTGGCCGTAGAAGTCGGGGGTCTGGATGACGATGGCAGCGGTGTTGCCGTCGATCTGGCTCAGAATGTCGCCCTGGCCCTCGGGGGAGGGGGCGAGACAGACGAGGTCCGGATCGTCCTTGAGATAGGCTTTTACGACGTCACGATAATGCGGGTGGAGGCCGCCGGAGAGGACGATCTTGTTCTTTCGCGTCAGGCGGCGAGCCATGAGCACGGCTTCGGCGGTGCCGGTGGAGCCGTCATAGAGCGAGGCATTGGCGACATCCATGCCCATGATCTTGGCGACCTGGGTCTGGAATTCGAACAGCATCTGCAGGGTGCCCTGCGAGATTTCCGGCTGGTACGGCGTATAGGCGGTAAGCCATTCGGAACGCTGGATTAAATGATCGACCGTCGCCGGAACGTGGTGCCGATAGGCGCCGGCGCCGACGAAGAACGGGCCATCGCCGGCCGCGTGGTTCTTGCTCGCCAAGGCGCGCATATGGGCTTCGACGAGGAATTCCGGCTGGTGCGCGGGCAGGCCCAGGTCGAAGGATTTGAGGGTCGATTTTGGAACGGCGGAGAACAGGGCGTCGATATCGGCGGCGCCGATGACGCCGAGCATCTCGTCGCGCTCGTGGGCGGAGTGGGGAAGATAGCGCATGATCAGAGGGTCAGTTCCGCATAGCCGTCGGCATCGAGCAGGCCTTCGAGTTCGCTGGCATCGGTGATGGCGATCTTGAACATCCAGCCGGCAGCTTCCGGATCGGAGTTCACCAAGCCGGGCTCATTGGTTAGCAGACTGTTAACTTCGACGATCGTTCCGGTGACGGGCGCGTAGATTTCGGAGGCGGCTTTGACAGACTCAACGACAGCGGCCTCGTCACCCTTTTTGAGGGCCTTGCCGACGGCGGGAAGTTCGACGAAGACGATGTCGCCGAGCTGCTCCTGCGCATAGGGCGTGATGCCCACAATGCCGGTCGAACCCTCGACGCGGATATATTCGTGGTCGGGCGTGAATTTCGTGGTCATGGCGGGGCCTCAGACTGCTTTGCGGAAATAGCGATGGGGGACGAAGGGGGTCGGGGCGACTTCGGCCGGCTGCGAGCGGCCGCGAACCGAAACCTGGAGCTTGGTGCCGATGGTGGCAAAATCGGGCGGCACGAAGCCGAGGGCGATGGCCTTGCCGAGCGAGGGGGCAAACCCGCCGCTGGTGACGACGCCGATGACCTTGCCGGTAGCATCGAGAATTTCGGCGCCTTCGCGGGCCGGAGCGCCTTCAACGAGGAGACCGACACGCTTGCGGGAGAGTTTTCCGTCGCGCTCGGCGAGGATGCGCTGGGCGCCGGGGAAGTCAGCGGATTCGCGGCGGCGCTTGGAAACGGCGAAGCCGAGATCGGCTTCGATGGGCGAGACCGTCTCGTCGAGATCGTGCCCATAGAGCGGCAGGCCGGCTTCGAGGCGCAGGCTGTCGCGGGCGCCGAGGCCCATGGGCTTGACGCGCGGGTCGGTCAGCAGCTGGTCCCAGAGGGCGCCGGCCATGTTCTCGGGCGCGAGGATTTCAAAGCCGTCTTCGCCGGTATAGCCGGCGCGGGAAATGGTGACGGCAACGCCGTTCCAATCGAAGGTCCCGAACTGCATGAAGCCGAGATCGGCGGCCTGCGGGATGATCGCGGCCATAACGTTGACCGCTTCCGGGCCCTGGAGGGCGAGGAGGGCGCCGTCGTCGGCGCGCGCCAGCGCGGCCTTGTCGCCGGCGGCGGCAGCGATGCGGGCAAAGTCGCCGTCCTTGGTTCCGGCATTGACGACGATGAAGAGGGTGCCGGGCGTGGTCGTGCGGGCGATCATCAGGTCGTCGATTGCCCCGCCCTGGTCATTGAGAAGCAGGGTGTAGCGGATCTGGCCGGGTTTGAGATTGACAATGTCGCCGCAGATCAGCGGCTCGATGATGGCCGAGATCGCGGCG
>NZ_JAFKHD010000085.1 GCF_017307565.1 Devosia sp. | reverse complement strand
ATGCGCGTTGCGCAGGTGATTTATGAAGGGCGCGAGCAGCAGGGCGACCTGCGCGCCGCCCGACTCGACATGGAGCGCGGCTTTGTGCGCTTGGCCCAAGAGGCGCGAGACCGCGCTGCGGCTGCGCCGAGCGGCGCGGAAACGCGGGCATTGCTGGCCGATGTCGAAAGCACGCGCCGCATGCTCGAACTTTATCACGCCATCGATCTTTCGGCCTCGCGCGCTTTCGTGCTGAAGCGGGATGGTCGTGTGGACGAGGCGATGGAGGTCTATCGACGCGAGGTCGATTTTCGGCTCGGCACCGAACTGACAGCCCTGCTCGACGATGCGATCGCCAACGACAAGCAGCGTCTGGAACGATCGCTTGCCGACTGGACCACGACGAGCGACGCCGCGAAAACTGCCGGCTATGCGTTCATCCTGATTTTTGTGCTCGCCGTTCTGTTCTCCTGGTTCCTGTTGGCGCGCCTTGGCGGGCGGCACGCTCCGGAGCTTGCGGCAGCCTTTGAAGCGCGCGCGGAAGAACTGCGCGAGGCCAATCGCCGATTGCGGGAGACGGACAGCCGGCGTGCGCAGTTCCTGGCCGATGTGAGCCATGAACTGCGCACGCCACTGACCATTCTGCGCGGAGAGGCCGACGTGGCCCTGCTGCCGGCCAGTTCACCGGGTGAGCAGCGCCACGCGCTCGAACGTATCCAGAGCCAGGCGGGCGACATGGCGCAACTGCTCGATGAACTCATCGCTTTTGCGCGCTCGGATGCGGATGCACAGGCGCTGTCGCTCAGCCGCATCCTCCTCGACGACGTGCTGGCGACCGCGGTCGAGGAAGGCGAGACGCTTGCCGAGCCGCGCGAAGTCACGATTGGCCTCGCCCTCGTCGACAAAAGCCAATGGATCGATGCGGATAGCCGCCGGCTCAAGCAGGCGCTGATCATCGGCATCGACAATGCCATCAATCATTCCCCGCCGGGCAGCCGGATCGACGTGCAGCTAAGCCGGCGAGAGAACGAGGCTGTGGTGACGATCCGTGATCAGGGACCTGGCCTCCACGATGTGGACGCGTCGCGCGTTTTCGATCGCTTCTATCGTGGCGAGAATTCACGCAATTCGTTCGGGCTGGGTATCGGCCTTGCCATTGCCAAGGGTATCGTCGAGCAGCACAACGGGACGATCAGCCTCGCCAATCTCGCGGATGGCGGCGCCGTACTGACCGTTTCGCTGCCTGTGCCGAAGGAACAGAGGTCGTGAATATTCTTGTCATTGAGGACGACCGGCGCATTGCCTCTTTCCTCGAACGGGGCCTTGCCGCCGAGGGTTACCACGTCAGCGTCGAGCAGGATGGGCGCGACGGTCTTGAGCGTTTGCGCGCCGATCCGTTTGATCTCGTGATCCTCGACCGTATGCTGCCCTATGTCGATGGCATGGAGGTTTGCAGGGTGATCCGCGAGGAGCGGCTTCCCGTCATGGTGCTGATGCTGACGGCCAAGGATAGTCTTCAGGACAAGATCGCCGGCCTCAAGGGTGGTGCCGACGATTACCTGACCAAGCCCTTTGCCTTTGACGAACTGCTGGCGCGCATTGTGGCGTTGCGCCGCCGCGAAAATGGCCATGACCAACCCAAGCTCTTGCGCGTCGGTGATATTACCCTCGATGCCGGCGCCCATCGCGTCAGCAAGAACGGGCAGCAGCTAAACCTGACGCTGCGCGAATTCGAGCTGCTGCGCTACCTGATGAGCAATGCCGACAAGGTGGTCAGCCGCCAGCGCCTGCTGAGCAGTGTCTGGGACTATGGCTATGATCCGGGAACCAAGATTGTCGATGTCTATGTGCGCTATCTGCGCCAGAAGATCGACAATCCCGAAGCGCCCTCGCTGATCCAGACGGTGCGCGGTGTTGGCTACATGATGTCGGCCGCGTCCAGCCCCGCGACATGATGGCTTCTCTCCAAATTCTAACCATTTTCTCAATATGGCCTAACCGCCCGGGCGTAGCGTTCCACCATGTTAGCGGCTCCTTGCCGGCTGAACGTGGAGTGGACGATGGACGAGTGGCCCCCGGTCAAATGCCCGCGCTTTGACGGCGAATGCGTCGAGTCCTATCGCCGGCGTTATGACAAGGTCGTCGAAATCGTCACCAATTTCCGCCGTGGCGTCTATCGCGGCGAGCAGGCCGATCACATGGAAGCCCTGCTGGAGCGCCTGCGCACCCCGGCCCTTGAGCACGTCTTCTAGCGCCGGCGCCCCGTTGCATCCCTAAAGGCAATATCTCAAGTTCGAGAAATCAATGCTCGAGCCTTCTAGTCTTGTGCCGTCACGACAAACGTGACGCTCACGCGACTGGATTGGCTCTGCCATCCGGGTCTGTCCGGCGATCCCGTCCAATCCACCGTGAGCCAGTTCACAGGGAGAGGACGCATGTCCAAAAGCCGCTTCTATTCAATCCTGGCCGTGTCGGCCTTGCTGGCTTCCACCGCCACCGCGCAGGACGCGGCAAAAGTCCTGATCGGCGAAGGGGCCATGGAATTCCCCGAAAGCATCACCTCGACAGCGGACGGCACGCTGTTCGCCGGTAGCGTCACCAAGGGCGTTGTCTACAAGGCCGCGCCAGGTGCGACCACCACGGAGGTTTTCATCAAGGCGCCTGAAGCCGGGCCTTCGGCCATTCTCGGCGTTTATGCCGACGAACCCAATGGCAATCTCTGGGTCTGTTATGCCGACATGGCCGCGTTCAGCGGGGCTGAATCCAAGCCCTCCGCGTTGCGCAGCTATGACCTAGTCTCGGGTGCGGCCAAGGCCAACTACACGTTTGATGGCACAAGCTTCTGCAACGACATCGCGACCACCGCCGACGGCACCGCCTATGCGGCCGATACGCTGGCCGGCCGGGTGGTTCGCACGGTTGGAGACGACAAGCTCGAAGACTGGGCTGTCGCCGAGAACCTGGCTGGCGCTGACGGCCTCTCCTTCGGCCCGGACGGCATGCTCTATGTGAACAGCGTCACCACCGGCAAGCTGCTGCGGATCGATGTCGGCAGCGATGGCGCGGCAGGTGACATAACCGAACTCACACTTTCCGAAGAGCTCAAGGGGCCGGACGGCATGCGCTTCGGGGATGATGGCGTGCTGTATCTAGCAGAGAATGCTGCCGGCCGGGTCGATGCGATCACCATCGATGGCGACAAGGCCACCGTTTCCCCGCTGCCGGGCGATGTCTATGACTTCCCGGCGGCCGTGACCAAGGTCGGCAAGACGCTCTGGGTTTTGGAAAGCAAGATCGGCAAACTCGGCGGCGCCGAAGACCCGGGCAAGTTCTACGCTTATCCGGTGGCACTGGACTGAAAATAGGCCGGTGGCGGTTTCCGCCACCGGCTCTGCTACTTCGCGCGCACGCTGAGGCCGACGGCCGTGCTGATATCGACGCCGGTAAAATCGGCACCCTCCGTCCAGGCCCTGGCGAATTTTGAACCGGTGATCACGGCGTCTAGGAAGACGGCATTGTTGAGTTTGACCTGGCGGAAGTCAGCGCGCTCGGCCGTTGCTCCGCTGAGGTCGGCACCCAAAAAACTGCCCTGGAAGAAGGTGCTATCCGAGAGGTTCGCGCCGATGAGTTTTGTCTGCCGCAGGTCGCCTTCGGGGGCATAGACATCGGAGAGGTCCGCCCCTGTCAGGTCGGCCCCCACGAGATCGACGCCGGTTGCATCAGAATCCGTCCAAACGACGCCCGCCATGCTGGCGCGGGGCAGCTTGGCATGCTGCACGTTCGCCCCAACCATGGTCGCGCCGGTCAGGGTCGCAGCCGAAAGATTGGTGCCGTAGAGAAGCGCGCCATCGAGGTCTGCCTGACTGAGATTAGCGAAGCGCAGGTCGCTTAGGTTGAGGTTAGTGCCGGTCAGGTCTGCCCCCGACAGATCGGCACGGGTGAGCAGCGAGCGGTGCATCCGCGCTTTGCTGAGATTGGCGCCGGCAAGATTGGCGCCGCTGAGGTCGCGATAGGTCAGGTTCTGCCCCGAAAGATCGCAACCCGGGCAATCCCGGCTCGT
>NZ_JAFKHD010000084.1 GCF_017307565.1 Devosia sp. | reverse complement strand
GACGACCTCATCGCCTTCGGTTCGCCGATCATTTCGTTGGTCGAGACTGTGGTGCAGCGCCGTGCGCCGATGACGGAGTACCGGGTTCGCATCGGCTCCTCGCGATTTGGCGACGAGCGGATTGCGGACGTGTTCGCGAGCCTGCTTTCGGAGGCTGATGACCGCATCGCCGTGCTGATTCAGGAACGCACCATGGCGGACAAGATCGACCGCCAGATGGTGTCGCGGGGCGCGGCGCGCTCGGTCACCGGTCTTGCCGCGATGCTTGCCCATGAGATCAAGAACCCGCTCTCGGGTATCCGCGGCGCCGCCCAACTGCTGGAGCAGACAGTATCGTCCGACGAGGTGCCGCTGGCGCGCCTGATCCGGGAAGAGACAGACCGCATTGTGGGGCTGATTGACCGGGTGGAAGTGTTTGGCGACGAGCGCCCAATGGAGCGCGAACCGATCAACATTCACGTCGTGTTGGACCGTGTAAAACTCCTGGCGCGAAACGGTGTCGCGCGGGGCATTACTTTCTACGAAGAATACGATCCGTCGCTGCCGCCGGTGTTCGGCAATCGCGACCAACTCATTCAAGTGTTCCTAAATTTGGTGAAGAACGCCGCGGAAGCACTTGAAAGAACTCAGAAACCGGAAATTCGGTTATCAACCGCTTTCCGCCCGGGCATCCGGATCAGCGTGGCTGGCGTTGCCGAGCGCATCTCGCTCCCGCTTGAGATCGTCATCGAGGATAATGGCCCGGGCGTGTCGCCCGACACCCTGCCTTTCCTCTTTGATCCCTTCGTAACGACCAAGACCAACGGATCGGGCCTGGGGCTCGCCTTGGTGGCAAAGATCGTCGGCGACCATGGCGGAGTGATCGATTGCGAAAGCCGGCCCGGTCGCACCCGCTTCCGAATTCTGCTGCCGGTGGCCAGCGGAGCCTTCCAACAAAGCACGTATGAGGTATCGACGAAATGAGCCATGTAGTTTTGCTCGCTGACGACGATGCCGCCATTCGCATGGTGCTCAACCAGGCACTCACTCGGGCCGGCTACGAAGTTCGCCCGACCGGCAATATCTCGACGATGTGGAATTGGGTCAGCCGCGGGGAAGGCGACGTTCTGATCACGGATGTTGCCATGCCCGATGGCAATGCCTTCGAGGTCATGCCCAAGATCAAGAAGCTACGTCCTGATCTGCCGATGATCGTGATGTCGGCGCAGAACACCTTCATGACCGCGATCAGGGCGTCGGAAGTCGGTGCTTACGAGTATCTGCCGAAGCCCTTCGACATCACGGAAGTGCTCTCCGTGGTTTCGCGTGCATTGGCCGACGCCAAGAAGCCGGCGAATGCCGAGCGCAAGGTTGAAGACGTCGGCGACACCATGCCGCTGGTTGGCCGTTCGGCCGCCATGCAGGAAATATATCGCGCTCTCGCGCGGCTGATGCAGACCGATCTCACTGTGATGATCACCGGCGAAAGCGGCACGGGCAAGGAACTGGTAGCCCGGGCGCTTCACGACTTCGGCAAGCGCCGTAATGGGCCCTTCGTTGCCATCAACATGGCTGCCATTCCGCGCGACCTGATCGAAGCCGAGCTTTTCGGTCACGAGAAAGGCGCCTTTACTGGCGCCAATACGCGTTCTTCCGGCCGCTTTGAGCAGGCCGAAGGCGGCACGCTCTTCCTCGACGAGATCGGCGACATGCCGATGGATGCACAGACCCGTCTGCTGCGCGTGCTGCAGGAAGGCGAATACACCATGGTCGGTGGCCGCAGCGCCATCAAGACCAACGTCCGCATCGTCGCCGCCACGCACCGCGATCTGGGCCAGATGATCCGGCAGGGCCTGTTCCGCGAAGACCTCTACTATCGTCTCAATGTCGTGCCGATCCGCCTGCCGCCGCTGCGCGAGCGCGTGGACGACATTTCGGACCTCGTGCAGCACTTCCTGCGCGCCGCCGAACGGGATGGTGAAGCTCCGAAGACCCTCTCGGCCGAAGCCATCAGGCTGATGCAGAACTATTCCTGGCCGGGCAATATCCGCGAACTCGAGAACCTCGTCCGCCGCCTATCAGCGCTTTATGCAGACGAGAGCATTTCCGCGGAGATCGTCCAGAACGAGCTCAACATTGCCGATCGCCCCACGGTGACCGCGGCCGCCGGCCCCGTGGATGTCTCTACTGCCGTCGAAAGCCATGTCGGGCAATTGTTGCGGGAGTATGAGCCCAACCTGCCACCGGCGGGGCTCTATCAGCGCGTCATAGACCGGGTCGAAGCGCCGCTGATTGCCATGGCGCTCAATGCCTGTGGCGGCAATCAGATCAAGGCGGCCGATCTACTGGGCCTCAACCGCAACACGCTGCGCAAGAAGATCCGCACGCATTCGATCGAGATCATCAAGCACAGCAGGCGCAACTAGGGGCCTCGGGACTGGTGGAGCGCTGTCAGTCCCGAGTACGCGAAGGCTAGCGCCGCATCTGCTCGCGGCGCGTGCGGTGTTCCGTCCAGGCCAGCATTAGGCCTGCTGCAATGACCAGGGCAGCGCCAGCGTAAACGGAGGGCAGGGGCATTTCGCCCCAAAACAAATAGCCAAAGACGAAGGCCCAGATCAGCGCCCCATATTCGACTGTGCCGAGCACGCTCGCTGGCACCAGCTTAGCGGACTCCACGAGGACGAACTGAGCAACGCCGCCTATGAGGCCTGCGACGAGGATGAACCCGAACTCGTAGAGCCCCATGTCGTGCCAGAACGGAATGCTCACGACGCCCATTGCGAGGGCATGGATCAGGTTCTGCGCATAGACCTGAACCAGAGCGCTGTCCGACTTCGAAATGGTCCGCATCAGGATCATCGCAACTGCCCAGCTGAGGGCCGCCAGCAAAACCAGGACGACAGGCAGGCTCAGCGTGAAGCCGCTGGGATTGGCCGCCACGACGACGCCAAAAAAGCCGATTGACGCAGCCCCGATCCGGGCCAGCGTCAGGCGCTCCTTGAGTAAGATGACGGCTAGGACGGTGGTGAGAACCGGCGCGAAATAATAGAGCGTCGTCATCTCCGCCAACTGCAGGTCACGACCGGCGCTGTAGTACATGACCCAGGCGGCAAGAGTGAGAAGACCTCTACCCAGGATCATGCCCCGATTGGAAGACGCCCACATCTGGCCAAACATGAAGCTGCGGCCGATCGCCATGCAGAGGACAACGATGACCACGCCGCGAACAAAAAGAATCTGTGCGGCGGGCAAAGAGTGGATGATGCCCTTGATAAAGGCGTCGTGCACGGCAAACAGTGTATAGGCGAATATGCCCATAGCCATGCCTTTAAGGCTTGCGGTTTCAGTATTAGTCAGGGAGGTGGCGGTCACGGAGTGGCTCAGGGAGGCGATTTTTCTCTCTTTGCTCTCGCTGAGCGCTATTGTCCAGCGACGAACTTTTGCCGGCACATATCCCTGTGGGCCCGCTGAACTGTCACATTTCGGCAACAATTATCTTGAAGGGTCCGGCGAATTGGTTAAGGCTTTCTCGCCTAAACAGCACACGCTGCGACCGATGCCTGCGTTGGTGCTAAAAATAGAAGCCGGAGCGTACCGAGTATTGCATGACTGAGGCGGTCAGCCGAGACATCGACGTTCCCGCCCAACCCATGGCGGGGGCGGCAGTTGGGCGTTCACTGTTCTCCGCTCAGGGGAATGGGCCCCTGCGCGTGCTCGGCTTCGTCGTCGTCTTTGCCTCGGTTCTTCTGTCTTCCGTATCGTTTCTCATTCTGTCCGGAACGACCAATATTGAGCCATCGGCCGAGGTCTGGACGGTCATCTGGGTAGCGACCGGCATCCTGGTCCTGCTGGTTCTAGCCCTCGTTGTCACCGAGGCCGTGCTGCTGATCCAGGCGCGAATGCAGCGGTTGCCCGGTTCGGCGCTGCAGATGCGCATGGTGGCGATGTTCGCCCTGGTCGCAGGTATTCCCGCTATTCTCGTCGCCATCGTCGCGACCATCGCGCTCAACCAGGGCCTTGATCAGTGGTTCTCGGAGCGCACTCGGTCCATGGTGGAAAGCAGCCGCCTCGTTGCACGCTCCTACATGC
>NZ_JAFKHD010000068.1 GCF_017307565.1 Devosia sp. | reverse complement strand
AAATCATTCTTAATCGCCACCGATTGTGGTCTAGCCTGCGGGGCAGGATTTAGGTCCTGGAGCCTCGCGCTCGTTGGCGCAAACGAAGGGCAGGATTAGGTGGCGGAAACCGAACGTACCTACGATCTCTTGGACATTCTGCGTGTCATCAAGGGCATCTGGCTTTGGGTTGTACTAGTGCCGGTGCTGTCAGCAATCGTTGTAGGGGTCTGGGCGAGCATGTCGTCCGAGAATGCGAGCCTGCCTTTTCGTTCGCAGGCCATTGTCAGGTTTCCGACTGACGCTTTTCCTTCCGGTGAAGTGGAACGCCTGATACAGCCCAGCGGCTCAAATGTCTCTGAGCAGTTTGCTCAAGTGGTCCTCGTTGAAGAAGTTCCGGGTCGACTTGCGCCAGACTACAAAACCCTAAAGCTGACACTGGATTCTGCCTCGGCTGCTGAGGGTGACGCAGCTTTGGAGGCACTAGTCCACCTGCTGGCGGAAGGTGTGCAGTCATTTGATACCCAAAATCAGCTTATGATGCGTGACATCGCTGACAAGCGAGAGTTGCTCACGAATTACTTGGCGGCCTTGGACGAAGCACCGTCTTCACCGCAGAGCGCCGAAGAACTTATCGCGAGAGCTAATTCGGCAGCTTCGCTTGTGTCTGCTCTCGGAAGTCTCGATGCACAACTAAGGCAAGTTCAGGAGGTAGGTGGCGGCCCGCTGGTCGTAGTCAGTCCTGTTGACACACAGCCTTACGCTGCTGGCCTACAGTGGATACGCCTGCCCATCGTGGCGGCTATCGGTGGACTGCTGGCAGTGCTGTTTGTGGCCTTCACCCAAGACGGACTTCGTCTTGCCGCTGCACGGCGCCGCGTATGACTACTCTTTCGGATGGTGGTATCGATGTGTCCTATCGCACCCACCTCGCCGATGGCAGGTTTTCTCTACCGGCGCTCTTTTGCATCTCACTGCTGATATTTGGGGTCTCGGCGTTCGTAGCTTTTCTGCTCCGGTCGCAAGCCGGAAATCTTGCTGACCTAGGGTTTTCGGGGCTGGCAGTTCCCGATGCCTTCAGCCTTGAACAGGCGGTCTATCAAGTCTGGACAACCAGTTGGCATCATATTCCCAACCTCAACACCTTCTTTGGTGTGGCTGTCTTATATTTTCCGATGACCCTATGGGGTAGCGGCTACGTTGTAGTTGCCAATGTTGCAATGCTCGCCGTCTCGGTCACGGTATTTTACTCGATTCTTGAACACATCACGCCCGCTGAGCGCCTAAACGGTAGCTGGCTGGCGTCAATCATCTTGGTGTCCACCAATCTCTATCTTGTTGCCTGCCTCTTCTACCCGAACAAAGAAGTTCCACTCATTCTGCTGACCACATTAGCGCTGTGGGGGCTGATTTACGGCAAGTGGCCTTTGGTCATGCTTTTGGTTCTTCTTTGCTTTTGGTTTCGAGACGGCTACGCGCTGATCTTGGGAATGGTGCTTGTCGTCGCGCTTTCGCGCCGGTTTGCATTTGTATCGGGCGGAATAATTTCATGCTCGTTTCTTGTATTGCTGTTTTTGGCCTTTCCCATAGCCGACCTTTCCGCAGTTGATGCGTCAATTCAACGTAACGTCGAAATCGGAAGCTTGATCGCAGGAGATAAATTCTCTGCGCTCGGCGATGTTGCCGCCTACCTGGCTCGATTGGTTGGCAATGCCTTCAATCTCGGCCTTCGACCGCAAATAGCGGACGTGCGCGGTGGCATCTACCTGCTTGGCGTTGGCTATTGGCAGTTTGGGATCGTATTGCTCGCCGGCCTGGTCTGGAGTGCACGCAATGTGCTGACGGACGATATTTCCCGAGGTATTACGGCCCTGGTATCAATCGTTGTGCTTTTAGGAATTTCCTACGGCACATTTGTTCAGCCGCGCTACATGATGCCGCTGATCTTCCCACTGACACTTGGACTGTCGGAAACTGTCGGCGCTCGTTATCTCTCGATAGGGGCGGCGGTTCTTTTGCCCTTGTTGTTTCTTTTCGCAGGGATGTTGCCACCGCTGGCCGACGGCTAAATCATTGAGCGTGGCTGGGCTCAGGTGTCAGTTCAATGGCGCCAAGAATACGATCGTTTGCCATGTCGATATCGAACTGTGCCTCCGCGATGTCCCGGCTTCGCTTTCCCATTTCGCTCACAAGTTCAGGGTTGTGCAGAAAGCGCTCCATCGCGTCGGCAAGAGCTGAAGCATTATGCGACGGGACCAGAAAGCCGTTCTGTCCTTCTAAGACTGTTTCCCGACACCCCGGCACATCCGTCGTAATCACGGCGCGCGCCATCGCCATAGCTTCCTGCGTGGCACGAGGGAAACCTTCCCGGTAAGATGGAAGAACGAACACGCTCGAGCGTGCTATCCATGGCTTCACGTCGGTATGACCTGGCCACTCCAAGAGCCCGTCACTGACCCATTGAAGAACTTGCTGGCGGCTGACACTGCTTGGATTGCTGTCTACGTCGCCAACGATGACAAAGCGTGCGGCTGGGAAGTTCGCGCGGACTTGCATCGCGGCCGCGACAAACTCAGCAAGGCCCTTCTCATTGATCAGCCGACCGATGAACAGAAAGGTCATCGGTTCGGATACGGGAGGGGCAGCATTCCATTCGTCGAGATCGACGCCGATTGTCCCCACGATGCGCGAACTGCCTGGTGGGACTAGACGACGTGTCACGAACTCGGCTTCGTCATCCTTGTTTAGGAACAACGTCTGGTCAGCACGACTGAGAGCGATGCGATAAAGCGAAGAAACGCTCCGCTGCAACAGCCGCTGCTTGAAAGTCTCACCATGAATGAATGCGTGCCCGAGGCCTTCGATCAGGGCATAGCGGCGCTTTACGCCCGCTAGCCACGCTGCCAGAGTACCATAGACCACTGGTTTGACTGTGTAGGACAACACCAGGTCAGGAGCGAGGCGTCGCAGCGTGTTTCGAAGCTGCCACGTAGCACCCAAATCCTTCAGCGGATTCATGCCCGTACGGCTTAGGTTGTGGTCGATCGGTGTGGCGCCAAGTGCCACAACTGCGGCGCGGGACGCCGGCGTGTAGTCTGGAACAAGCGCGATGACCTCATGGCCGTCTTCCACCAGACGCCTAATCAGCGCGGCGCGAAAATTCAACAGGCCAAAAGCTTGATTGCCGACGAGAGCGACTTTCACCGGTTGCTTTCCTTGAGGGGCTCAAGCAACTGAGCCGCTTGAGAACCCGTGTTCAGCCAGTCTTTCCACCAAGCCAAATCGCTCTCGCCAATACGGCCGGCGACTTCTGATCTGACGCCGGTCGATGCTGGCAGAAAGACATCCTTGCCCAATCGCAAAGCTGTCACCGAGATAGCGGCCAGCACGCCGGCAAAATTTCTCCGGGATGAAAAGTAGCGGAGCTGCACTCCCGCAAGCGCCAGTCTCGTCCGTAGGATTGTCTTGAGGCGCACTCTGTCCCGAAGTCGATAGGCTAGGAGCACATTGTCGAGGCTGTGATAAATACTCTCAGTGTGAGCCCGGAGCAGTAATTCCTGGTCTTCGCACCGAAATGGTGCGTCGTCAGCGTAGCGATGCCGCCGAAACCACTCCGTTCGGCCCATCCAACTGGGGTGTGCGAGATAGAAGCCCGACCACGGACGCGCGCAGATGTCGGCATGGGTCTCGCGAAAGGGAAATTCTCCCAGGATTTTGCTGTCTTCCGATATAGCAATACATTTGGTGCCCAGCAGGTCGGTTGCTGGGTTGTCTTCGAGGTAGTTGACCTGTTGCTCAATGCGCTCGGGATGGGCAACGTCATCCTGGTCCATGCGAGCAAAATAGCGTCCCCTCGCCAGGCTGATGGCTTGGTTGAGACGAGCTGCAAGGCCTTGGTTGGCGCCATCTGCGATAATTCTGATCCGCGCATCGACATTGTCAGGCAGGTCGGTTACGGCGCCATCACTGGACCCATCGTCGATCAGCAGGAGTTCCCAGTCCTGGAATGTTTGCGCCAGCAAGGATGACAGAGCGACGCGAAGGGTCGCTCCGCCATTGAAAACCGGCATGGCAATGGTGACCAGCGGAGGCGATCCATCCATGCTCATGGTAGGCGCCGAGCCCTTTCGAGATCTTCGCTTAGAACAGCCGCCAAGTGAGCGCTGTTGCGTTCATAGTTGTAAGTCTGCTCAGCCGCCCGCAGGCCATCCGTTTGGTATTGGGCCCAAGCCGCATCATCCTCGAGCAGTCGGTCAATGGCCTCGGCCGCCTCGTTGACCGAGATGGCAGCGTCACCGCCGGGCATGTTTGCAATGCAGCCGGTCGACCGTGCGACAAATGGGGTTCCCGTGGCCATGGCATCCAGCAATACAAGCGGCTGGCATTCGGTGTGAGATCCAGAGAGGAAAAGTCGCGACTGCGCATACTTTGCCAGCAGAGCCTCTCCCGCGACGCCGCTGTTGAAGCTCACCATGTCCGGCGTCACGCCCAGGTCTTGGGCCTGCGCACGAAGCACATTTGTGAAGGCGGTATGCTCCTGGCCAAATAAAGCGAGCGGAATGACATTCTTCGCTCGGGATCGGGCATAGGCCGCAATCACATAGTCGAAGCCTTTGGCCGGAGTATAAGAGCCCACCGAGATGATTTGTGTGCGTGTGTCCGACGGAGTGGCGAGCGCGGCGGTGTCACAGCTGTTCGGAATGACATGGATGGGGACGCCGACCTTACGGGCAATTCCGAGGTCATCAAACCGGTCATCTGAGCCACCATCGGCCAAAAAGATCATGGCATCGAGACTGGCGATCTTCTTGCGGAGCGTCCACCAATAGGGCCGCCAAAGGATATAGAAGGCCAGCGAGCGGACTGGAATGTATGAGAGCCAGCTATTGGTTGAAAGGCAGTGGCTGTAGAGGAACTTTCGCGCCTTCAACTCGCCAGATATCTGGAGGGGAATGTCCGTGCTCCAGGTCTGCCAGGCTTCCAGGACAATGGTGTCATAGCGCTCCGTGCGCAGAAAACTGCGGTAGCTTTCGACATCGCCGCGGATTGGGTTGCGCAAATAATCTGCGCCAGTCACGGCAAAGCGCTCGACCCGTACGCCGTCCATCATCTCCGTCGTTCGGGCGCTGCCGCCGGTTGCAACGACAACTTCAAACCCGTGCCTGACCAGTCCCAGTGCGTGACGGCGCACCGCATTGCCCAGCCCGCTGTTGAAGGGCGGATAGGTGGGTGTTGTCAGCAACACTTTCATAGGCGGGTCCAGTTCGCCGGGATCAAGTCGCGCGTATCGTGCTGGGCGCTGCGAAACCAATTCAGTGGGGCAATGACCTCCTTGCCAGGCTTGGGGTTGAGCCAGGCACCCCACCAGCTGAAGGAGCTGTTGGCGATGATGTGGTGATGGCAGAGCGCCATCAGATGCATATCCTGTTCGTCGCGACCATCGTCCTTGGGCTCCACGAATACCGCCGATGAGAAGTCTTTCAAATTGGCTCGTGCCCAGTCCGGGTCGTCGCTGAACACCATGTATTCTGCATTGCCGAGCTGCTGAGCAAGCCGCTGCCGCGCCGCGTCGTACCATTCTGGCTCGCAGGTGCCATGATAGGCGTTTGTCGTGGCATTGCTCACATAGTCTCCGCGACGGACATGCACCGAGATCATTGGGCGTTCTGTCAACAAGTCGGCGATGGCCTGACGGTCCGGCGTAAATGCTTCCCGGAGCTGGAATTCACCACGGATGATGTCGGCATAGGACGAGAAATAGCGGTCGCTCTGCCAATTGCCTGAAAGGTGTAACGGCGGGCTAAGGTCCAGGATCGTCGGATCGAATGGGAAACCTTGCTCCACGATCCGGGTCTGGCCTGTCAGCCAGCGCGGCAGGCGGTGTAGTCGCCGCCCGAGCCTCCCCAGCTCGCGCGGCATGTCGGCCTCGCTGGCCAGCTCGGCGCTGATCCGGAAATGGGAGAGCGCATAGCTGCGCAGGGCGTCATGCTGGAGACCACGCACATCGAGCAACAGCGGAGCGCCATGGCGTTCGGCCAGGGCCCGGCCCATGGCATACTGGAACATCTGGTTGCCGAGCCCGCCGGTCAGGGCGGTGATATAGGCCTTTTGCACGCAACGTCCTATGTCTTGGTTTTAAGGAGCTGTCGCGCCTTGCGCAGCAGATTGGCGATGGGACGGGGGAGGGCCCGCCGGACGCTCTGCACCAGCAAGCGCCGCTGCGCCAATCTATAGCGGTTTCGAAACTCGGGCGTCCACTGCCTGGGCGCACCGCCAACAGCAATCGCGGCCCGTCGCCACAATTGCAGCGCCTGCAGTATGATCCGGTTCGAGGCCGGCGCGCGACCATGATAGAGCCGCGACAGGTCTAGGCAGTGCGACGGCGAAATACCCGGCAATACATGCTGCAGATTGTCGGCGGAAATGACGATGACGTTGTCCAGCATCTCTTCGGCACCACTGCGCATCATGCTGCCGGGCACTTCGCGGTAGACTGTATGCACTTCAGGAAGATTGGCGATTTCGTGCGAGCGGGCGATGCGCGACCAGAATTCGTAATCCTCGGGAATGCGCTTGGCGCGCTCGACGCGATATCCACCCAGTGCGCGGACGACGTCTGTACGGTACATGACTGACGAATGCACAAAGGGGTTGTCGAATAGCAGGTCGAGCTTGAGGCTTTTGGACTCGGTTGGATGACGGTGAAACCGGCCGCTCTTATCATCCCCGACGTAAATCGCGGCCCAGGTGCCGAGCAAAGCGACGTCCGGATTCGACTCCATGAAGGCCAGTTGTTTTTCCAACCGCTGCGGCAGCGCCAGATCATCGTTATCAAGGCGCGCAATATATGCGCCGCTGGCCAGTTCGATGCCCCGGTTAAGCGTTGCCGCCAGGCCCTGATTTTCTTGTTCGAAAACCTGCATCCGCGGGTCTTCTACCGCGGCGAGAATAGCACCCGATCCATCACGCGACCCATCATTGATGGCCACAATCTCGTTGGCTGGACGCGTCTGCTCGAGCGCGGAGACTAGGGACGCTTCGAGCGTGTTTTCGGCGTTGTAGACCGGGATCAGGATCGTGATGGTTGGCGGAGACGTGGTCACTTTGGCTTCTTGAACCAATAGCATCCGCAGGCATATTCCTGAGAGCGGACGAGCGCCGCATCTGCCGCAATCAGGCCATCAGGAGCAGGTCCATCTGGGATCAGTGCGAATTCTTGCAGCTCCAGCCCCTCGAAATAGGAAAGTAGACGTTCGTGATCGTAAATCCTGTGGGCATTGAACTGCACACGTTCTCTGCCAACAGGGACTGCAACAAGCAAGTCACCACCTGGCCTCAGGACGCGAACGAGCTCTCTCATCGCTTTCAGGTCGCCCATGGCGTCGATTGGGTCGCCATAGCGCCCGAGCCCGATGTGTTCGAGTACGTGCATGCAGGACAGTGAATCGATAGAATCGGTTACGAAGTGCAGGTTCGTTAGGTCTGCTGCACCACATGTCAGCCCACTCAGCGCCAGCGGAGCGGGGCGAAAGTCGTAAAATTCTGTTGGAATAAAGGCGGAAATAAGCGTGCAGAAAGTAAGAGTGGATGAAATGTCCACATGTATAGCGGGGCGCGTTGTTGCCAATATTCTGGCTGCCCAAGCAGGGTGATAGATGTAGTGTCGATCGAACTCGGTTTGTATCGTTTTTTCCGACAAACAAACGTACCTGTCATCCCAGTTCATGGGTTCAGCGCGCAATTCCGCATGTTGTTTGCTCAGCAAAGCGAATTCATCGACAAAATTCTCATCATAGATATTTTTCTGCACTTGAGCGACTTTGTGTGCCCTCAATCTGGCGCGCAATTTTCTAATTGCTGAAATAACCATGCTGGTCACTGCCTACTTCATATCCTTGGTGGCCTTTATGTCGCGCTCTAAGCTGCGGATATAAGGGCTATGACTTTTGCGCAGTTCTCTCATTACGATTAGATTTTGAAAGAATTTTAATTTTCTCTCTGAGTATAAGTTAAGAACTTTTTCACTGTATATTTGAAACGAGTGCAGAAGGATTTCGGAAGAGATTTTTGCAGGTGAAGTTCCATTGTAGGTAAATTTAGCCTTTGGGACGAAACGGATGCCGCCATTGAGAAATAAGGTGTGTAAAAATACACCTTCATTGAAGTAGGCTATGCTGCTGTCGAACACGCTGTCTAGGTTGAAGCTCTCTAACATTTTTCTGTCATAGAGACCGTAGAAGCAATGTCCGCCACCATACCCAGCAAAAGCTCTTAAATAATCCCAGTTCGTCTGGCAGTTGCCGAAGATTTTTGAATGGATACCTCGTGAGTAATGTGTTTTCTCCTCATCAAAAAACACATCAACGTCTGGGAACGTCATTACTACATTTTGGTGTAGACGTATCTCCTGATAGAGGTGGAGTAAGGTGTCGTCTGCGCCGAAAGCATCGTCATCGGCTAACCACATAAAATATTTCGTGTCGGCTTGCTCGAGGAGAAAGATAAAATTGCGCTTTGCTCCCAAATTTTCTTTTTGGCGAAAATATTGTATGGGCAGTTTATCTGCAAACTCCGCAGCGATCTTCTCAGTCTCAGTGGTGGTACTGGCATTGTCGCTTACGATAATTTTGTCTGGCTGCAGGGACTGTTTTTCGATGCTTTCTAGCGCTTGGCGCAGACCCGCGGGCCTGTTGTAGGTGGGAATCCCTATTGTAATCTCGGCCACGCTTGAACTCCAATGCGCCGTCGGCTAGCTCATGGCTTACCCCAATGGCGGCGATGGGGTATTGCCTAGGTGGTTGTTGATGACCTGCTCGGGCTATAACAAACCCATGCGGCTTGCAACACGGCTGATGTACCGGCCATGTCGCCTCTCTCCGAGTTTCCGCGTCATACAAATTTGGAAGTTCTATGCCTGCAATTATGACAAACGAGCAGTTCAGATGGAATTGGGTGCGCGAGCGTATCGGTGAAATTCCAGCCGGTCAGTCATTGCTCGATGTTGGAGCAGGTGAGTGCTTTTACAAACCAGACGCGGCGCATCTCCAGTATGTGGCGCAGGACCTTGCCACCTACGACGGCAAGGGCGACGGCAAGGGGCTGCAGACGCGTGAGTGGAACACGTCTCAAATCGATCTGGTCTGCGATCTTCTCGATATTCCCGAGGACACACTTTACGATGCAGTTCTCTGCTCCGAAGTCCTAGAACATGTCGCCGATGCCCCTGCATCAGTGCGCAAGATGTGCAAGCTGGTAAAGCCCGGCGGGCAGATCATAATAACTGCGCCATTCGTCAGCATGACGCATTTTGCTCCCCAGCACTTTGCCACGGGGTTCAGCCGGTATTTCTACGAGCATCACCTTGGTGTTGCCGGTTTCGACATCGTCCGCATGGACGCCAACGGCAATATGTTTGAACTCGCAGCGCAGGAGTTCAACCGAGGCATGGATCTTATCGGCGTCTACAGCGGCAAGCCGATGAACAATTTGCTCCGCAGAATTGGCGGTCGCCTGACGCGCATGGTTGCCAGCTATGGGACACGCTATCCGCAGTCATCCGAAATAGGTCTGTTTGGCTGGAACGTGGTGGCGGTTCGCCGGCCCTCAGAGCAGTGAATAGGGTTGGGCGGCGCGATTTTTAGAAATAGCGCTGTTTAGTCTGCCAGCGCCTTAACCGTCCGCGACACACCGGCTGTCAGCGGAACAGCTGGGCGCCAGCCGAAAATACTATGGGCCAGTGACACATCTAGTACTACTTCCGGTGGGTCGAAGGACCTTGCCGGCTTGAATTGGCGGTGGAGGGTTTTGCCGGTCGCCTGCTCAACCGTCTCCATCAATTCGATCAGGCTGGTGCCCGTCCCGGCTCCACAGTTAAACGTGCCTGTCGCATCGCTTTCTGCTGCTGCCAGCAGTAAGGCGGTGGCGTCGGATATGTAGACATAGTCGCGTATCACGCTGCCATCGCCCCAGATCGTCGCCGGTTGGTCTGTTAGCGCGAGATGGATGAACGTACTCACCGCGCCAAGCTGGCCAAAAGAATTCTGGCCCGGCCCATAAGGGTTGGCGAGTCGGATAATTGTCGGCGCTAGGCTATAGTTGGCCTCATACATGCGCAGGTACCGCTCGATCGCCGATTTTACGACGCCATACGCGCTCAGGGGATTGAGCGGATGCTTTTCGTCTATGGGGAGATAATGTGGTCGCCCATAGACGGCGCCACCAGAGGACAGGAACAGAATGCGGCGATTGCCGGTCTGTCGCATCGCCTCTAAGAGCCGCACCGTAGACATCAGATTGCTCTCGATATCGGCAAGCGGATCTGCGTTGGATGTTGCGGGCGTCGACGTCGTGGCAAAGTGGCAGATGCGGTCGGCTCGGCTCAACAGCTCTGAGTCGGCGGCCAGGGCTTGGGTCCCGCCGGAGCGGTAATCGACGGCCGGACCATGCTCATCTGCGATTGAAGCCGCGCGGCCGACAATCGTAACGCGATGGCCTTTGCTGACAGCGGCGGACACAAAATGTCTGCCAATAAAGCCGTTACCGCCGATAACCACGAAATGCATATGCTGCTCGACTAGAAGGGAAATGGCAGGCCGTCAGCGGCCCGCTGCGATGTGCCTGAGATAGAGGCCGTAGGTGCTTTTGCCGAGTGCCTCCGCGGCCGACTCCAACTGAGCCTGGCTGATGAAGCCCTGCCGAAAGGCGATTTCTTCCGGGCATGCTATCTTGATACCCTGCCGCTTTTCCAGAATCCCTACAAACTCCGCCGCTTCGAGCAGACTGTCGGGCGTACCGGTATCAAGCCAAGTGTAGCCTCGTCCCATCAACTCGACGTTGAGCTGGCCGCGTTCGAGATAGATCCGGTTGACATCGGTGATTTCCAGCTCACCGCGGGCCGATGGCCTGAGGTCGGCGGCGATATCGACCACCGAGCCGTCGTAGAAATAGAGCCCGGTCACGGCCCAGTTGGAGCGCGGCTTCAGGGGCTTCTCCTCGAGGGAAATGGCTGTCATGTGGGAGTCGAACTCTACAACGCCGTAGCGCTCGGGATCAGCGACCCGGTAGGCGAAGAGGCTGGCGCCTTCCTTGCGCCGCGTCGCCGTACCCAAAATGCCTGCCAAGCCGTTGCCGAAGAATATATTGTCGCCCAGAATCAGGCACGATGGCTGACGATCGATGAAGTCGGCGCCAATCGTATAGGCCTGTGCCAACCCCGCCGGCTCGGGTTGGACGGCATAATTGATTGTGATGCCCCATTGCGAACCGTCACCCAGTAGGCGCTTGAAGCTTTCGTTGTCATGCGGCGTCGTGATGATCAGGATATCCTGGATTCCCGCCAGCATGAGCGTGGTCAGCGGATAATAGATCATCGGTTTGTCATAAATCGGCAGCAACTGCTTGGAGACTGCGGCGGTTATGGGATAGAGCCGTGTGCCGCTACCGCCTGCCAGTATGATGCCCTTCAATGGCTCTCTCCCTCTAATGCGGCAGTCGCCGTTTTTTCCAAAAGTCCGAGCCGCTCACCGGCGTGGCGGGCACGCAGCGGCGTCCACCACCAGTCGTTGTCCAGATACCAGCGTATGGTTTGCTCAATGCCAGAATCGAACGTGTAGCTGGCACGCCAGCCAAGTTCGGTTTCAAGACGCGTTGCATCGATTGCGTAACGCGCATCATGTCCCGGGCGATCTTCGACGAAAGCGATAAGATCGCTCCGTGGTGCAGCATCAGGTCGAAGATCGTCAAGGATGGCACAAATCGACAGAACCACATCGATATTGCGTCGCTCATTGCGGCCGCCAACATTATAGGTCTCGCCGGGACGCCCGCGTGCCGCGATGAGGTCGAGAGCCCTGGCGTGATCATCAACGTGGAGCCAGTCGCGGATGTTGTCTCCGCGCCCATAGACGGGCAGGGACTTGCCTTCCAGAGCGTTGAGGATGGTCAGTGGTATGAGTTTTTCCGGGAAGTGGTAGGGCCCGTAATTGTTCGAGCAATTGGAAACCACCACCGGCAGCCCATAGGTACGCTGCCAGGCCTTGGCGAGGTGATCGGAGGCCGCTTTGCTGGCCGAATAAGGCGAACTGGGGTCGTAGGGGGTCGTTTCGGCAAACAGGCCCTCGGCACCGAGTGATCCATAGACCTCGTCGGTCGAGACGTGGAGGAACCGAAATGCTGTCTGCTGGGGCGGCGTCAAGGTCATCCAATAGGCCCGGCTTGCCTCCAGAAGGGTAAAGGTGCCCAGCACATTGGTCTGGATGAACTCGGCCGCACCAGTGATGGAGCGGTCCACATGGCTTTCGGCGGCGAGATGCATTACCCGGTCCGGACGAAATTCTGCAAACGCCGCGGCCATGGCCGCGGCATCGCAGATATCGGCTTTGACAAACCGATGGTTGGGGCTATCTGCCACCAAGGTCAGCGAAGCGAGGTTACCGGCATAGGTCAGCTTGTCGACGGTCAGGACGTCATAGCCAAGCTCCTGCACGAGGTAGCGCACCAGCGCCGATCCGATAAAACCCGCCCCGCCTGTAACCAAAACCCGCATGATTAAGCTGCCTCAGGACTGCGCAACGGGAATAACAAAACCCCACGCGATTTACACGAAACCGCGTCGGCGCGGTCATATGGGACGAGCGACTGGTTCCGGCTTTATCGACTCGCTTCGCAGGGATGAAGCACTTTGGCACGTTGCGAAAACTAATCCTTGCGGCGGAGGAAGCCATGCGGTGCTACGGTAATGAGTAGCTTGTGGTCGAAGTCAAGGTCGCTCTCGAACTCAGAGTGTGTCTTGAGATATTCCCACACCGCAGTCTTTGGATTGTCGCCCTTGTCCCATGGACGATCCGGGAAGGACCCTGCCGGCATATCTTCGATGAGAGTGTCAAACACCACGCAGTAGCTTCCCGGTGTGGTCAGCGGTGCATAGGCCTCAAGTTCGGCCAGAACATGCTCGTGTGTGTGGTTCGAGTCCAGTGAAACCAAGACGCGCTTATATCCGGAAGCTTTCGCATGTACAGCGGCAATGGTTTCTGGATCGATGGAGGAGCCTTGAATCATGTCGATCCGGTTGGCCATCGGGTGTGCCTCAATGGCGCTACGGTTGTGCTCGCGGATATCGATGTCGACACCCAATACGCGGCGCTTTGGCTTGGCCGGATCAAGCAGTTCTCCAGCTTCAACGGCATCGCAATAGTCAAGCATCGCCAGCATCGAGGCACTGAGGATCAGCGAGCCACCATGGGCAATGCCGGTCTCGATCACGAGGTCAGGCTTTATGCGCCAAATCAACTCCTGCATGGCGACCATGTCTTGCGGGAACTGAATGATCGGCCGGCCAAGCCATGAATAATTATAGGTGTAGCCGTGGGCGTTCGCCTCTTCGATCCATTTAACGGTATCCGCCCGAAGGGTTTGGTCAGTCCCGAGCGCTCGAATGTTACCAGCGACCTGGGCCGCAAAATCCTTGATCGGATCCATTTTTTTTCCTTTTGAGGCCGACTTAAGCTTTGGTGGCGCAGATATAAATGACGTTGCAATCCTCAGGATGGTCTTTGCCATATTCGTAGCAAGCACGGCAGAACTCTGACTTCCAATCACGCTGTTCTGCACCAACACGACCCCAGCCAAAGCCGCCTTCTTCCCATGGACCATTTTTAAGGAACCAGTCGATCTGCGGAGTCGACATCATCTTGTAAAAGACGCCGCCGGTTGCCACGATATTGAGGCCGGCCTTGTTGAAGTCCTCCTTGAAGGTCTCCATCGTGTAAGAGCGTCGATGGCCCACAACGTTGATGTCGAAAGGCGAAAGTTCCTCGCAACTTTCGAGCGTTCCCATCAATACCGCTATCTTACGGTTGACAGCATGGGCATTGGGTACATGGACGATCAGGATTCCCTCGTGTTCCAGAAAGCTGGCGGCCTTCTGGAGAACCTGAACCGGGTCCTCAACGTGTTCGAGAACGTTCAGCATGGTTACGGTGCTGAACTTCTCCTCGATATCGAGGTCCTCGATCAGCGCATGATGCATTTCAACCTGTGGAAGCCGCTTCTGCGCTTCCGCCAAGTGTTTGCTCGACGCATCGACGCCGACGATACGCTTGAACCGGTGCGCCATTTTTTCAGTCAGGAAACCATCCCCGATCGGCATGTCAAGCAGAGAGTCGCCGCGCACGTGATCGAGGCATGACATCACCTGATAGTGGCCCAGGTAGCTGTTGTAGTCGCTGAAATTTACGGAACGAGCCCAGGAAAAGCCTTCTTGAAGGGCGATTTCGTCCGCGGGCGTCGTTGATCCGGTGTCCGCCATCATGTTTTTCCTTGCATAATTATCTGGTCGAGCCCGTCAGAAATAGACCAGCTCGGCTCCCAGCCGAGGATTTTCCTGACACGGGTGTAGTCCATTCGAATATTCGGTGCATAGTCCGCAATCGGGTGCTGGACGACTTTGCTCGCCGACTGGGTTCGTTCCACGATAGCAGATGCGATGACCAAGGTGCTTGTCATCTGACTGGTTCCCACATTGAAGTCGCCCGACGCATCGGAAGTCAGGATGGACAAAAGGGCGGACTGCAGATCGTCAATATGCAGTAGGTCAAGTTGCGGCGAACCGTTCAGATAGCAGTGAGTTTGGATAGGTGCGCCACGGCGGGCCTTATCAAGGAAGTTGTAGATGAACTTTGGTCGGTCGCTTCCAATCCCATAGACTGGGGACGACCGAACGATTACCGCATCCAGACCGTGCAACTGTCGATAGTGGCCTATCAGCGTCTCGCACAGCATCTTGGCCTCGCCATAGGGGCCCTTGGGCAAAGTGGGCAACGTTTCATCTGCCAGTAGGTCGACCGAACGGTATCCAGAATAGACTTCCCAACCGGACAAAAAGATCAGCCTCAAGCCATTCTCCCGGCAGACGTCTAGCGCGTTGCGTAGCATGGTCACCGCATCGCCCGTCGCCTGGGCAGACGTGTAGATTCGCGGATTGGCCAAGTGCACCAGTGTGTTGATGCGATGTTCCTTGACAAGCAAATCGAGCGCGACTGCTCCGGCCGAAAGATCAGCCTGCGCACGGCTTGGCGCGAGCACGAAAGCTGCGCCCTCCAAAGCTCCGCTTAACGCCGAACCGATAAAGCCCGATCCTCCGGTGATAAGAACCCTGAGTCCATCCAGTTTAGGCACTGGTTCATCTGCTCTCAATGCCGCGCGCACCGCATTGAGGGGCTCTAGTTTGATCTCGTTCTCGCCAGTTGTCCGGCGTACTTCGCGGACAGCGGCATCAAAGGACATGGCGCCATGACGGAAGAGGATACCCGCAGCTATGGAATTGCTACGAGAAATCCCATAGTCGCAGCAGACCACAAGCCTCTGGCCAGCCTCAAGCAAGGCTGTTCCCTGCTCTATCTTTAGGCGGATGGCGTCCAGATTGTTGCCGTTTTTGTCGACCAAATCGCGCACGTCAACAACCTGGATATCAGGGCTTATGTCAGGCGATCCTGCGGGCGCGGTGCCGAGGAATGGAGTAATCCAGCGGATCATACCTTTAAGCACTCCGGCTCAACAAAGGTCTCGGTGAGAGAACGCAGGTACCAGCCTTCCTTGATCGAGGATGGTCGGATGGGCGTGCCTTTCGCCAGATACTGCAACAGCCAATGAAGCTCGTTATGACCCGCCATGGCTCGCAGGTACGAGGATGCCGACAGACGAGGATTGATCTCAAACGGAACTAGAACGCCGTCGCGAAGCCTGCCCTGGATGTTGATCGGACCACGACTTTCAATGGCGAGAGCGATGCGTTCGGCCTGCAGGCAAATGTCCGAGAAACTGCCGATATAACCTTGGGTGTAACCGCTAGAGATTAACCCACCACGGCCCCGCGACATCACCGATAGCTTGCTGTCTAGGCTGCGCTTGAGTGCTATTGAGGCGGCCACTGCGCCGTCGGGCGTTGAAAGCACCCCTACGGTAAACTCACCGTTGTCGTGGCTGATATATTCTTGGGCGATGGCGACTCCACCAGCTCGGCTGATATAGTCGGCGTAGATGCGGGCCTCATCTACGTCGACTGCAAAAAAAACCATCGCACTGCCGCCCGATCCTGTGGCCGGCTTGATGATACAGGGGAGCCCGACGGCGACAATGTCGTCATCCTTATGGATCTCACGAGTCAGCGGGACGGGTATATCTAACGCAGCCAATCGCCGAAATGTCTCGGCCTTATCGGAATAGACTCGGATGAGCTCAGCATCATTCGCTATTAGGCCGATGCCGGCCGCCTCAAGAGCAGGCTTAGCTGCGGCGAGCAGGACCATGGGTTGTTCACCCCCAGGAACCAACCAGCGCGCATTTGCCAACTGGCAGGCGCCTATGACCGACGCAATATAGTTGTCTCGGTCGACGTGGAAGGCTTTTTCGAAACGCTCGTCATAGAGACCGAAAGCAGTCGATGAAATATCGCAACCGAATATCCGGTAGCCGCCAGCGAGATGCAGCGACTTCATGAGCTCGGTGCCAAGCGAGGCGCCGCCGATCCCCGCAATCATCACGTTAATTAGATTTGTGTCAGTCATCTTTGGCCCTCAACAGCCGTCGAACTATCTCGCAGACATGCTGGATGTCTTGCGTCGCCATGTCGTGATAAGTGGGCAGGTTGATGGCGCGACGATAGATGTCGTGGGCGACGGTATTGTCGGGCCGCGACGGGAAGTAGGGCAGTTCCGAAAGCGGCCAAAAAAATACCCGGCCATCGATCTCGTTGGCTTTGAACTCGGCAAGCAAGCCATCGCGCGTGAAGGATACCGCGCCATCAACGACGATGGTGGGCATCCAGTAGCCGTTGACACACCCCTCTGGCTCCGGATTCATCGTTAGCGGAAGGCCCGCAAGCTCGCGCTGATACTGTGAAAAAACCCGGCGCTTGCCCTCAATCAGCTCTTCGATCCGCTCTACCTGGGCCAAACCGATCGCCGCCTGGATGTTGGACATCTTGTATTTGAACCCAACTTCGTCTGGCCAGAACTGCTTGGTCTGGCCACGCGCCCGGCCGTGGTTTGACAGGGTGAGTACACGTTCAAAGAGCGCGTCGTCATTGGTAACAAACATGCCGCCTTCGCCGGTGGTGATGGTTTTGGTACCATGGAAGGAGAATGTTCCGAACCGGCCCATCGAACCTGCCCGCTGACCGCGCCACTGGCTGCCGATGGCTTCGGCTGCGTCTTCGATAACAGGAATGCCATAACGTTCGCCGATCGCCAGCAGAGCGTCCATGTCGCAGAGATTTCCATAGATATGGACGGCGATAATGGCTTTGGTTCTGGGGGTAATCGCTGCCTCGACCTTGGCCGGGTCCAAGCACCAGGTATCGGGCAGGATATCAACCATCACAGGCGTCGCACCCAGATAGATCACTGGGGCTACTGAGGCGATCCAGTTTATGTCCGCGAGAATGACCTCGTCGCCGGCCCCCACGCCCAGTGCTGCAAGGCCCAAGTGAATTGCGCCGGTGCAGCTGGAGGTGGCGACTGCGTGCTTCACGCCCAAGTGCCTGGCGAAAGCGGTTTCAAATCTGCCAATATATTCGTAGCACTTTTCGCCCCAGCCATTGCGGGCCGCGTCTGTTGCGTAAGCCACTTCGAGGTCTGTGATGGAAGGCTTCGTATAATGGATGCGGGTCATGCCAGCTTGCTCTCTGCCATAGTAGGAAGTTCGAGATCGCGAGCGCCAATAACGCTATGGGGGAGAGGCCATTCCACGCCGATCTCCGGATCGTCCCACCGCACGCCGCGGGCAAAGCCCGGGGCATAAGGCACCGTCATGGCATAAAGCACTTCGGAATTGTCATCCAGCGTCTGGAAGCCATGGGCAAATCCCTTGGGAATATACAGCTGACGATGATTGACTGCGCTCAGCTCGACACCAAACCATTTGCCCAAGGTGGGCTCGTTCTTCCGTAGATCAACGATCACGTCGAATATGGCACCGCGTGTAACGCGTACCAATTTGTCTTCTTCGTGTGGCGCTGCCTGGAAATGCAGACCCCGCAACGTTCCTTTGAGGACGTTGAAGGATATCGATTGCTGCACGAAACTTGCGCCAAGTCCGTGTTCCGCGAAGCCTTCGGTCGAAACCGTGCGCGCAAAAAATCCACGCTCGTCCGCGTGTGGCTCGATATCGATCACGTACGCACCGGCAAGAGGTGTCTCGGTGAACTTCACGGGATGATATCCAGTGTCGGAATCGGCACCACGAACTGCCCGCCCCAAGCCCGAATACCGGACATCTGGTCAATAATCTCGTCGCGAATATTCCACGGCAGGATCAACACATAGTCTGGCCGTCGTTTTGCGACCTCTTCGGGTGCCAGCACCAGAATACGCGATCCGGGCAGGAGACGCCCCTGCTTTGTTGGGTTCTTGTCGACGACAAAATGCACCATGTCAGCGCGCACGCCGCAATAATTGAGCAGGGTATTACCCTTGGCGGCGGCACCATAGCCTGCCACGGTCTTGCCTGCCGCGCGTGCCTCTATGAGAAACTGCAGCAGGGCGCCCTTGGTCTGAACAACACTTGTGGCAAAAGCATCGTACCGCTCGGCAGCGTCGAGGCCTTCGGCGTGCTCGCGCGCCAGCATCTCGTGGACTGCCGGCGTGGTAACGCGGTCTGAAGCGGTGTGACAGACGAAAATACGCAGGCTGCCGCCGTGTGTGGAAATGCTCTCGACGTCGAAGACACGCAGGCCCGCGCGTTCGAAGATCGGGGTCAGCGCGGTGAGTGAGAGGTAAGTGTAGTGCTCGTGATATATCGTATCGAACTGGTTCTGCGTCAGCAGGTTCAGCAGATGTGGAAACTCGAGGGTGATCACTCCCTCCGGCTTTAGCACCAGCGGCATGCCACCGACGAAGTCGTTGATATCGGGCACATGAGCCAGAACATTGTTGCCGAGCAGCAAGTCCACGGTCCAGTCATCGGCTGCCAACGCTGCTGCGCTGCTGCGGCCAAAGAACATTTCTCGGGTTTCGACACCTTTCAGACGTGCTGCTGCCGCCGTATTGGCCGTGGGCTCGATGCCGAGGGCTGGAATTCCCGCTTGAGCAAAAAATTGCAGCAGATAGCCATCATTGCTGGCCAGTTCCATCACTCGGCTCTGCGGCGTAAGCGACAGTCGCTCAGTCATGGCCTCGACATAGCGGCGCGCGTGCTCGACCCAGCCGGTCGAGAACGACGAGAAATAAACGTAATCCTCGTGGAAATGTGCGCTGGATTCGGGGCTCGACTCCAATTGCACCAGCCAACATTTTTCGCAAACACAGGCTTTGAGCGGGTAAAACATTTCGCCCGTTTGAGCATCGCTAGCTTTGATGAAAGCATTGGAAATGGGCGACAGGCCGAGGTCGCAGACCACACGGCTCAGTGGCGTCCCGCAAGACATGCACGTCGCTGAACTCATTGTAGAAACTCATCGATCTGAGAGGCAATAAGGGATGGAGCAACCGAGCTATTCTGAGCCACGCTGCGATACCAGACGGCGGTTTGCTGCAGTGCCTTGTCGAGGCCCCAGCGTGATTTCCACTGAAGGTCGCGTCGGGCCCGACTGGAATCCAGGTAAAGAAACGCCGCCTCATGCGGAGCGTCTTCTTGCCGTTCCACCTGCCAACGCAATTCCGGCCAATGTTGGGAAAGCCCGGTCAGCAGTTGTCCTACACTAACGTTATCTACAGGATCGGGGCCAAAATTGTATGCGGTGGCGGCATCGTGTTTGCCTGCCAACAGGGCGCTGCCGAGCGTCAGGTAGCCCGACAGGCAATCCAGGACATGCTGCCAGGGTCTGGTGGCGTCAGGGTTTCGTACGACGAGGGCATTTCGACTTGCTGCTGCCCGCGCGGCGTCGGCGACAAGACGGTCCTGGCTCCAGTCGCCGCCGCCGATGACATTACCTGCGCGAGCGGTGGCGATCAGTGTGCCGCCGTCATTGAAAAAGCTCTTGCGATAGCTTTGCGCAACCAGCTCGGTTGCTGCTTTGCTGGCACTATAGGGATCGTGCCCGCCCAAAGCGTCGGTTTCACGATAGCCCCATTCCCAGGCTCGGTTCTCATAGCATTTATCGGTCGTCACAATGACGATCCCAGCGATGCCCTTGGCGTTGCGCGCAGCGTCTAACAGATTGACCGTGCCCATGACATTGGTGGACCACGTGTCAATGGGATCTGAATAGCTTGGCCGCACCAACGCCTGTGCCGCCATGTGGATCACGAGATCCGGTTGCACGTTGAGCACTGCCTGGCGCAAGGCAACAGCGTCACGAATGTCGGCAATGGTCTCGTTCGCCAGCATGTCGCCGATACCGGCGAGTTCTGCAAGATTGGGTGTCGATGATGGTTGGAGCGCGTAGCCAAATACCTCGGTACCGAGGTGCCGAAGGAGGGCAACCATCCAGCTGCCTTTGAAACCGGTGTGCCCTGTGAGAAACACCCGGCGGCCAGCCAGGTTCGCCAAGCTTGATCTCGCCGAGGTCAAGTCCAGGCCTTCCATGGCGCCTTGCCACTCTGCCACAGCTCTTCAAGCATAACCTTTTCCCGCAACGTATCCATGGGCTGCCAGAATCCCGAATGCCGGTAAGCCTCGAATTGGCCCTTCTGAGCAAGTGCCTGCAAGGGAGCGCCTTCCCACGAGGAGCTATCGCCGTCGATTTCATCGATGACCTTGGGCGACAGCACAAAGTAGCCGCCGTTTATCCAGCCGCCGTCACCCTGTGGCTTTTCGATGAAGCCACGAATGCTTGTTCCGTCCATGTCCAGCGCGCCATATCGGCCGGGTGGCTGAACTGCGGTTACTGTCGCCAGCTTGCCATGGGCGCGATGGAACGCGATCTGTTCCGTAATATTGATGCTGGCCAGCCCGTCGCCATAGGTGAAGCAAAAGGCTTCCTCATCCTTGACGTAGTCGCGCACGCGCCGCAGGCGCCCACCGGTCATAGTGCTCTCGCCAGTATCGACCAGCGTCACTCGCCACGGCTCGGCATAACGTTGATGGACCAGCATTTCATTGTTTTGCATGTCGAAAGTGACGTCCGACATGTGAAGGAAGTAATTGGCGAAATATTCCTTGATGATGTAGCCCTTGTAGCCACAGCAGATCACGAAATCATTGATCCCATGCGCACCGAAAATCTTCATGATGTGCCAAAGGATCGGGCGGCCACCAATCTCAACCATTGGTTTTGGTTTTACGCCAGTCTCCTCTGAGATGCGCGTACCAAGCCCGCCTGCCAATATAACTGCTTTCAAAGCTACCTCGATATGATCCAGAATGAGCGATACCGCGCAGTGACCTGCTTATAAGATGAGCTGAACTGGCAACTCAAGCCAAGGCTGTCAGGCAATCAGCTCGTCGTATCGGCCAACGCGTTTCACGCGCCCACCTTCGATTTCCACCAGTGCATCGCAGTTTTTGAGCGTCGTCAGGCGATGCGCCACCATGATGATTGTCACATGCGAGCCGAGCGCCTCGATGGCATCAATCAAGGCACTTTCAGTTTGGTTGTCCAGAGCGCTCGTGGCCTCGTCAAGGATGATGAGATCGGCCTGCTTGTAAAGTGCGCGCGCCACGCCGATACGCTGCCGCTGGCCTCCTGAAATACGAAGCCCGCGCTCGCCGACGCGCGTATCATAGCCGTTTTGCCAGCTCTCGATCGTATCCGCTATCTGGGCGGATCGCGCTGCAGAGCGAAGCCTATCCATGTCGATTTCGTCACGTTTGCTGCCGAAGGCGATGTTTTCAGCAATGGTGCTGTCGGAGAGGTAGATTGCCTGGGGAACATGCGCTACGTGGGCGCGCCAAGCCTTTTGATGTTGCTCGGTGATCGGCAGGCCGTCGACCTCGATGCGGCCGCCGCTCGGCTCGAGCAGCCCCATGATGATATCGAGCGTCGTACTTTTTCCGCCGCCAGTGGGGCCATAAAAGCCGCATCTGCTTCCTTTCGGAATTGTCAAAGTCATGTCGTGTAATACCGGGACGCTGGCGGTGGGATATTGAAAGCTGACTGCTGCCAGCCGGATATCCCTCTCGAACGGTACCTTGCTTACTGACTGCGACGGCGCATCAGGCTGGTCCAGCAACTCGATGACCCCCCAAAGCGAAGCTTCGCTGCCTCTGATGGTGGCGATGGCCGCGTAGCTTTGCTGCAGCATGGGCAGCAGACGCTGCGCGCCCAGCGCCAAAACCCCCAAGGTCGGGATCGCTGATCCCATACCGCCATCGGCACGGGTCAGAAAAAAAGCGAGGGTCGCTATCAGGATCATGCCGAGCGTTTCGACAATGAACCGGGGCGATCCAGCAATGATGGCATTGCGGCTCATTGCTGCCTTGAAGGGGCGGTCGGCATTGCGAAAGATCTGGGCATAGGTTTCTTGCGTGCCGTCGATCAGCACGTCGCGGATGCCGCCAAGACCCTCTTGCAAGGCATTGATGGCCCGAGCCGATTCACGAGCAATAATTTCACCATTTTGCTGAAGCCGCTGTCGGACGGCGATGGTGATGGTGATGTAGATCACCGCAAAGGTAATACCGGTGACGGCCGCGACGGTGGGATCTGTGACGATCAGCGTCACAAGAATGCTAAGGCCAACAACGGTCGACGTCATCAACGTCAGGATTTGTGCAACCACATTGCCGGCAACCGCCATGGTCTTGTTCATGACACCATCGATTATGGTGCTTGAATTGCGCTGTAGCTGCACGGAGTAGGGTTGGAGCAGGCTTTTGCGGTAGGCGCGCTCACTCAACTCGGTCGCCAATCCGAAAGAATAGTTATTGTTGGCGACTAATACGATCCAGCGAATGATACCGGCGGCGAGAGCCGCAGCGATGAACGCCATCAGCGCCGCGAAGGCAAGGGGCGCAGTGTCGGTAAGGCCTATGGCTGTGGCCACCGGTTGTATGAAGCCGCTTTCCATTGCTTGCTGCGGCGAAGCCAAAAGCAGAAGCAAAGGAAACAGCATCGCGAGGCTCATAACCTCGGCAACGGAAGCAAGAAGCGAAATGGCGATCAGGCCATAGAATTGGCGGCGACGCCGCTGGGGTAGTCGTTGCCACAAAGCTGCAACAGCGTTCATGGCGCCTTCCCTGAAGTCGCGAAGATGGACGGGGCCATTCAGACTCATCGAATATGTCTCAACTGCAGATCGATCTCTTGCAAGCCCGGCGGGTCGTCAGAAACGAGCAGTCGCGGTCTAGCCACGATGGGGGGCGCCGTCCAGTAGAAACGCAGTCTAGGCATCAGCCTTTTCGGGCAATTGGCTGATCAGGCCAAATAGGCATTTGCGGGCGGCGGTTTCATCATTAGCGTCGACGTGGGCGATAAGCTCGGCAAATGCCATCGCGACCGGGATCGAGCTTTCTTTTGGCGAGCGACGGATTTTGGGATGATCGGTAGTTTCCACCGCGCCGTCGTCGTAGAATAACTCCTCGAACATTTTCTCACCGGGGCGCTTGCCGGTAACGACGATTTCGATGTCTCCATCGGGATTTTCAGCACTGCGGACTGCCAGGCCTGCCAGCTGGATCATGTTCTCTGCCAGGTCCCTGATAAGCACGGGGCTGCCCATGTCGAGCAGGAAAATGTCTCCGCCGTGGGAGAGTGCACCGGCCTGAACGATGAGTTCGGAGGCTTCATGGATGGACATGAAGTACCGTGTCATTGCTGGATCCGTAAGGGTAACGGGGCCTCCTTTGCTGATCTGCTCCTTGAAGAGCGGCACCACAGAACCGTTGGATCCCAGCACATTGCCGAAGCGGACGGCGGTGAACCTTTGCCCGCTTCCAGCGCGTTCAGCCTCGGCCGCCTTTTCCGCTACGATCAGTTCGGCCCAACGTTTGGTCGCGCCCATGACATTGGTGGGGCGCACGGCTTTGTCTGAGGAAATTAGAACGAAGGTTGAAACGCCATGAGCGTACGCTGCATCTGCGACAATGCGAGTTCCCATGACGTTGTTGCGAATGCCCTCAAGAGCATTGGCTTCGATTAATGGCACATGCTTGTGCGCTGCCGCGTGAAAAACCACATCAGGACTGTAGGCTGTCATCGATATGTCGACGCGCTGGCGGTCGACGATTGAGCCAAGCACTGGAACGATTGTTGACGTCGGGTCCCCGCGCAATTCGCGTTCGATATTGTACAGTGCGAACTCGTTCGCCTCGAACAGGATAAGGCATCGGGGTTCAAGCTTGACAATCAGCCTGCACAGTTCAGAGCCAATCGAACCGCCTGCTCCTGTGACCATGATGGTCTTGCCGGCAATCATCGACCTCAAGAGTCCGGGGGCAGGAGGGACCGATGAGCGCCCGAGCAGCTCATCAATGTCGACTTCGCGGATTTGGCTCACAAGATAGCGCCCATCTACCAAGTCCGTCACCGGCGGCACAGTCCGAATCTTGACCCCTTGACCGCCGATTGCACTCACGATCTCGCGTCGGCGGGTCGCTGTAAGTGTCGGGATCGATAGGATGACCTCCTCGAGACCGTACTGTGCAGTAAGCATGGACACCGCCGACGGCGGGAACACCCGGATACTGGCTACATCGCGTCCGTGCAGCGTCCTGTTGTCATCAAGGAAGGCGACGATGCGATAGGTTCCCTGCCGGCGCAGGGCATTGGCAAGCTGAGCGCCAGCTTCACCCGCACCATAGATCGCAATCGGTTTGTTTTGTTGCCGGGTGGTGCTTTTCGGCCAAAGCAGCCTTTTTGCGATGAAACGGCTGCCGCCGATGGTGATTGTGGCTAGGGCCCAATAGAGGATGGGCACCGAGCGGGGCACGACGTAACTCAGCGAAATCTGCGACAGAAAAATCACAAGAACCCAACATAGGGTTGCCAGTGTCGTCGCCTGGATCGTCGTCCACAGTGCACGTTCCGGTAGGTACCGGATAACGGCGCGGTAGAGTCCCAGTCGGACAAATATCGGGATGGCAACAATCGGCGCTGACATGATCAGCAGGAAGTCGAACAGCGTCGACGGCGGTGTCCATTGTCCAAACCTGAGGGCAAAGCTGGCCCAGAGCGTCGCCGCCAATGCCAAGGCATCAAACGACAAGATGATGACGCGTTTCCAAAACCGCGGAAGGCCGATGATCGTCGATACTACTCTCAACATGCCTACGAAATCTCTGAAATTTTCTAGCCTAGCTAGTAGCCACGCCGCTCTAAAGCGCTAACATCGGCCCATCTTTTGATGGTCGTCGCTACTGTCTACTGTTGGTAAACAGAAATAGCACATGCGGCGCAACGTCAAAACGTGGCCGAAACGCGAAGCTTGTGGAGCGACCTGCAAAGCTTGACGCTTGCGGCACAGCGGTGACACAAGCTGGCATGGCCTAAAGGCAGTCGTTTTAGCTGTTCGATTACACAGCAGCCTTTTCGCTTCAGGACGAATTTGCTCGAGGCGACAATGACAAAAAAGGCTCTGATTACGGGGATCACCGGGCAGGATGGTTCATACCTGACCGAGCTACTGCTCGAAAAAGGTTATGAAGTTCACGGCATCAAGCGTCGGGCTTCGCTGTTCAATACACAGCGCATCGATCATCTGTATCAGGACCAGCACGTCGGCAATGCACAGATGAAGCTTCATTACGGCGACTTGTCGGATACGTCCAACCTCACGCGCCTGATCCGAGATATCGAGCCTGACGAGGTTTATAATCTGGGCGCACAGTCGCACGTTGCGGTTTCCTTCGACGCGCCAGAATATACCGCCGACGTCGATGCCACAGGTGCCCTGCGCTTATTGGAAGCTATCCGGTTTCTTGGGTTAGAAAAAAAGACGCGGTTCTACCAAGCCTCGACCTCGGAGCTTTATGGTCTAGTGCAGGAGACGCCTCAGACCGAAACAACCCCCTTTCATCCTCGCTCGCCCTACGCGGTCGCCAAGCTTTACGCCTACTGGATCACGGTGAATTACCGAGAAGCATATGGACTGTTCGCCTGCAACGGCATCCTGTTCAACCATGAGAGCCCGCGACGCGGAGAGACGTTCGTAACCCGCAAGATCACCCGTGGTCTCTCAAACATTGCACTTGGTCTCGAAGACTGCCTTTACATGGGCAATATCGACTCCCTTCGCGACTGGGGGCACGCCAAGGATTACGTCCGTATGCAGTGGATGATGCTGCAGCAGGATAGTCCCGAAGATTTCGTGATCGCGACAGGCAAGCAGTACTCAGTGCGCGAATTCATCTCCTGGGCCGCTTCGGATTTGGGCATAACGATTGAGTTCTCGGGTTCAGGCGTTGACGAAGTTGGGACTGTCATCGGGGTCGACGGGGACATGGCCCCCAGCGTGAAGGTTGGTGATGTCATCCTGCGCATCGATCCCAAGTATTTCCGCCCTGCGGAGGTCGAAACGCTTCTTGGTGATCCAAGCAAGGCGAAGCAGAAGCTGGGCTGGTCACCGGAAATCACCGCGCGCGAGATGTGTCGGGCAATGGTTGAAGCTGACCATCGAGCTGCGCGGCGCTTTGCGCTCCTGAGGTCGCATGGCCTGGATTTGCCCGTGAGTTTTGAGGGCTGACGCATGACATATGATCTGAACAGAAAGCGTGTCTGGGTTGCTGGCCATCGCGGCATGGTTGGAAGTGCCGTTGTGCGTCGGCTTGCGTCCGAAGGCTGCGAGGTGATCACGGCTGGTCGGGAAACGGCAGACCTCATGCGCCAGAGCGAAGTCGAAGCTTTTATGGCCGACGCCAAGCCTGATGCCATCGTGATGGCAGCTGCCAAGGTCGGGGGCATTATGGCCAACGACACTCGGCCTGCCGAGTTTCTCTATGACAACCTCATGATCGAGGCCAATATCGTTGCGGCGGCGCATGCCAACGATGTTGAAAAGTTCCTCTTCCTCGGTTCGTCCTGCATCTATCCCAAATTTGCTGATCAGCCGATCTCGGAAGACAGTCTGCTCACGGGGGCGCTGGAGCCCACCAACGAGTGGTACGCGATCGCCAAGATAGCGGGTATCAAACTCGCTCAGGCTTATCGCAAGCAGTATGGCCGTGATTTTATTAGCGCGATGCCGACCAACCTCTACGGGCCTGGCGATAATTTCGATCTGACTTCCAGCCATGTCATGCCCGCGCTTATCCGCAAGGCACACGAGGCGAAAACGGCTGGAGCATCCTCGATTACCGTGTGGGGCACGGGAAAGCCGCGGCGCGAATTCCTCCACGCCGACGATTGTGCAGACGCTCTGGTGTTCCTGCTCAAGAATTACTCCGACCATGAGCATGTCAATGTCGGGTCCGGAGAGGACGTGACTATTTTGGAACTTACGCAGATCGTTTGTGAGGTGGTCGGTTACACTGGCGAGATCGTGCACGATCTGTCGAAACCTGACGGTACACCGCGCAAGCTGATGAGCGCCGAAAAACTGCGCAACATGGGTTGGGCGCCCAGGATCGCGCTAGCCGAGGGTATTGCAGAGACCTATCGGTGGTTTCTCCAGCACCAGTAGACCACGCGTAGTTTCGCATCGCGACTACACGCCCGGAAAGCGCCGGGTTAGGGCGCCATAGCGTCTCCGCCGCCCTTGCCTCGGAGAGTTTGGAGCGCAATCGACAGGTCAAGACGCAGCGATCTGAGCTGGACATATTGCGCGTCCCATTGTGCCAGTGTGGCCGGTTGGCTCATGTCGACCTTTTTGACCTGAGCGAGACCTGTAATGCCCGGTTTGACGGTTAGGACGCCAAGCTTTTCTCGTTCGCTGATAACCTGAGCCTGATTGGGCAGCGAAGGCCTCGGTCCGACAAGAGACATCTGGTTAAGCAGAATGTTTATGGCTTGTGGGAGTTCGTCCAGCTTGGTGCTCCTCAAAACCTTGCCAAGAGGCGTTACTAGAGAGGTCGATGCTTCGTGTGTGCCCACATTGGGCGAGTCTTGCGCCATGGTCCTGAACTTAAAGCACGTAAAGATACGGCCATCTTGCCCCACCCGCTCCTGCGCAAATATCCCTGGCCCGCGTGACTGCAGTTTTACCGCCAGCCATATGGCCACCAGAAGCCAGCAGAATGGCACGAGGATAGCGAGGGCTACGAGCACGTCTGTGCATCGCTTGATCCACAGAAAGGCTGAGTTCTTCGACTGATCCCTGCTGACTACGGTCTGCTGCGGGAAATCTGGAGCGTTCAGTGCATTCCAGCAGGCAGTAGCTACAGCCGCGTGATCGGCCACGGGCGTGATTGCACTGTAAAGCTCCAGCAGCCCTTTGCGCAGGGACGGGCTAGCGGCGTTGAGAAGTGCCAGACGGCCGTTGAGTTGATCGCCAACGATAGCGGATGGATAGATCACGCGCGTTTCTACGCCTTGGGCGGCAAGCACGGCATTGGACGCTGTCCTTTTACTGGTGGCATAAGAGGAGCGATTTCGGTCATCCAGAGCCTGGGTCGTGGACATGTATACAAACCGAGCGATTCCAGCCTGTTTAGCGATGTCGACGAGAGAAGCCGTCAGATCCGTATTCGCGTGCACAAACTCTTCCGCAGACGCTGCGACGTTGTTGTTCAGAACGGCGAGGTGCAAAAGTCCATCATAGCCTTTGGCATGCTGAGTTAGCTCCGCATAGCTCGTGCACTCCACGCTAGGAAACAGCTTTGCCAGACGTGATGGCTCACGGCCTACGAGAAGCAACTGCGCGCCGCGTGCAAGAAACGCTGGCACCAAGTCGCGGCCGACGACGCCTGAGGCTCCGGTAATAATGATCTTCAATCTGAACCTCCGTCACAGCCGTGACGGATAGGCGGGAACGCTGCCTGCCGCAAGTCCGCCGGATGGGTGTGAGAGGTGGTCAGTGAGAGCGGCGAAGCGTTATGGGGCTATAGCTGCTCCAGCACGGCCGCATGGCAATTGCGCGAACTGCGTTCGAAAACGCTTCAAACATCCAATAACGCCAGTTATCTTTCATGGTGTTAGAAAACATAACCAAGTGGTAAAATAGCGTCTTTTCGCGCGCCGAATGCAGGTGGTGCGTTTTGGGGGATTTCGGAGGCCAGTGATGTCAGCTGCAGGGCCCTTCAGTGCGATATCGTGTCTTCTGGTGGCGTGAAGCGAAACTTTATACTATGGCCAGACATCGACCGCTTTTGCGCTTCCGGGGTTTCTGTGACTGCCAAGAGTTCGGCCAGGCGTTTGAATAGTCAGGTGTTTCGTAGACGCTTCGGGGGAAGATTTTGTGCCGTTTCTCGAACTCGACGGGTGATGGCCTTGCGTCGCGGACATACTTACGGGGTGGGTTGCAGAGCATCTCGGTATAATCGAACACGTTCTGGGTGGTCTTGCGACTGAAGGCGAGGGATGTCTGGTCCCTAGCTCCAACAGGCTAGGCCTCCATTGCCGGAAAAGGCGATTTCTTGGGGGGCGTGGGGGTGGTCCTATGCCGTAGTGCTTCTACGGTCCATGTGCTTCGATTTTCCTACTGACACATGAGCTTGCCGTGAGTGGGCTTACGTGAGGAGGAAGAGGTGAAGGGTATCATCCTGGCGGGGGGCAGCGGGACGCGGCTTTATCCGTTGACGCTGGCGATCTCCAAGCAGATCCTGCCGATCTACGACAAGCCGATGCTCTACTATCCGCTCAGCGTGCTGATGCGGGCAGGTATTCGCGACGTCCTGATCATTTCGACGCCGCGCGATTTGCCTGCTTTCGAGGCTCTGCTGGGCGATGGCAGCGAGTTCGGACTCAATCTTTGCTATGCCGAGCAACCCCAGCCCAATGGGCTGGCCGAAGCCTTCATCATTGGGCGAGAATTCATTGGCGATGACCATGTCGCAATGATCCTCGGGGACAATCTCTATTTCGGGGATGGCCTTGTTGATCTCACCCGGGCCGCCGCGGCGCGTGAGGAGGGCGCGACGATCTTTGCCTACCAGGTGGACGATCCACAGCGCTATGGCGTCGTGACGTCCGCCCATTGCACCGGCAAGGCAGTGCGGATCGTCGAGAAGCCAGAATTTCCGGACTCCGACTGGGCCGTGACCGGGCTCTATTTCTATCCCAATGACGTCATCGACGTGGCCGCGGCGACGAAACCGTCGGCGCGCGGCGAGCTCGAGATTACCTCGGTCAACAATGAGTATCTGCAGCGCGGCCAACTCCATGTGGCCAGGCTCGGTCGGGGCTATGCATGGCTCGATACGGGGACGCATGAAAGCCTCCATGACGCGGCGTCGTTCGTGCGCACGATCGAGCAGCGGCAGGGCATGCAGATCGCCTGTCTTGAAGAGATTGGCCTTGAAATGGGGTGGCTGGATGCAGACCGGGCCATGGCGCGCGCCGGGCGGCTCGGAGCGTCACGCTATGCGACTTATCTCAAGCGGCGTATCGGGGAACTGGTGCTGTGAGCATTTCGGTTCGTCAAACCGGGCTGGTCGGGGTGCTGGAAATCCAGCCGCAATGTCATGGCGATGAGCGGGGCAGTTTCTGCGAGGTGTGGAGCGCCGAGGATTTTGGGCGTCACGGCATCCGCACCCAATTCGTTCAGGACAATCATTCGGTGTCGCGCCAGCGTGGGGTGATGCGCGGCATGCACTATCAGCTTGCCCCGTTTGCGCAGGACAAGCTCGTGCGCGTGTTGCGGGGGGCGATCTTTGATGTCGCGGCCGATATTCGCCCGAGTTCGCCGACTTTCGGGCAGTGGATCGGGGTCGAGCTCTCCGCGTCGCGCTGGAACCAACTGCTGGTGCCGGCGGGCTACGCGCATGGCTTTGTGACGCTCGAGCCGGATACTGAAGTCGCCTACAAGGTGTCGCGCCCCTATAGCAAGGCGCATGAACGGGCGATCCGGTTTGACGATCGGCGGCTCGCGATTGCCTGGCCGGTGCGGGTCGAGGAGATGCAGCTTTCCGACAAGGACAGGCTGGCGCTGACGCTGGACGAAGCAGATCTCACCGAGATATCGGAGGAACCGGCATGAGGGTCCTCGTTACCGGCGGTGCCGGCTTTATCGGTTCGGCATTGTGTCGGCACCTGACGGCGGACGCGGACAATGTCGTGGTGGTGCTCGACAAGCTGACCTATGCGGGCAATCTCTACGCGATTGCGCAATTGCGGGACCTGCCCAATTTCATCTTCGTGCGGGGCGATATTTGTGATGGGCCGCTGGTTAGCCGGCTGCTGGACGAGCATGGCATCGACCATCTCATTCACCTGGCGGCCGAGACCCATGTCGACCGCTCGATCGATGCGCCCGGCAATTTCATCGAGACCAATGTGGTGGGCACCTATGTGCTGCTGCATGCGGCGCTGAACTATTGGCAGAAGCTATCTCCGGCCGGGCAGCGGGAGTTTCGCTTCCATCATGTGTCGACGGACGAGGTTTTCGGCGATCTTCCGTTTGACGGGAGCCTGTTTTCCGAGCGGACACCCTATGCGCCGTCCTCGCCCTATTCGGCGTCAAAGGCCGCGTCGGACCATCTGGTGCGGGCATGGCGCCATACCTATGGCATGCCGGTGGTGCTGACCAATTGTTCGAACAATTATGGGCCCTTCCATTTTCCGGAAAAGCTCATTCCACTGATGATCCTCAGTGCCCTCGCTGAGCGCAAGCTGCCGGTTTATGGCACGGGCAGCAATGTGCGCGACTGGCTCTATGTCGAGGACCATGCACGGGCATTGGCGCTGGTCAGTGCGCGCGGAAAAGTCGGCGAGAGCTACAATATTGGGGGCAGGGCGGAATGCTCCAACCTCGACATGGTCGAACAGATTTGTGCGCTGCTGGATGAACGCGAGCCCCGGCAGGATGGTGCGCGCTATGCCGAGCTGATCAGCTTCGTGGTCGACAGGCCGGGACATGATCGGCGCTATGCGATGGATATCGGCAAGATCGAGCAGGAGCTTGGCTGGCGGCCGGTCGAAACGCTGCAGTCGGGCCTCGCCAAGACCGTTGATTGGTATCTCGACAATGCCGCCTGGTGGCAGCCGCTGCAGGGTGCCGGCGAAGCGACGATGCGGCGCGGCAAGGCCATGGCGCTATGAAAATTCTGGTGAGCGGCAGGAATGGTCAGCTCGCCCGCTGCCTGATGGAACGGGCGGCGTCGCGAGACGGTATCGAGCTTGTGAGCATGGGGCGCCCGGAGCTCGATCTGCTGCGCCGGGAAACGCTGTTGCCCGCGCTTGAAAAGGTGCAGCCGGATCTGGTGGTGTCGGCGGCCGCCTATACCGCGGTGGATAAGGCCGAGAGCGAACCGGGCCTGGTGTTTGCCACCAATTGCGATGGGGCAGGTGCCTTGGCGTCGGCCGCGGCGCGGATGGGCGTCGGCGTGGTTCACATTTCAAGCGACTATGTTTTCGCCGGGGACAACGGGAAGCCCTATGACGAGGGCGATCCGGCTGCGCCCCTCGGAGAATATGGGCGGTCCAAATATGCCGGCGAGCTGGCGGTTAAGGCTGCAAACCCCAAGCATGTCATCCTGCGGACGGCCTGGGCGCACAGCCCCTATGGCAGCAATTTTATCCGGACCATGCTAAAGCTGGCGGGGAGCCGGGGCACGATCGATGTGGTGGCCGACCGGTTCGGGTCTCCGACGTCGATGCTCGATGTGGCCGATGCCATTCTCCATCTTGCCGGGCGGCTGGATGACGATCATTGGGGGCTCTACCATTTGACCTGTCGCGGCAGCACCAGCTGGGCGGGCCTGGCGCGACACGTGTTTGCGGCAAGCCGGGCGGTTGGCGGGCCATGGGCGGAGGTGCGGGACATTTCGGGCGACGACTACAAGGCTGCGGCGCCGCGCCCGGTCGCCTCGGTGCTGAACTCGAACCTTTTCGAGCGCCGGTTTAGCTGGGCCATGCCCTCGTGGCAGGAGAGTGCCACCGAAGTGACCCGCCGCATCGCCAGCGAAATGGTCGATATGCCGGTGAGCTGACGCGGGTGGGGGCGGAGCGATGCACTACGATCTCTGTGTCATTGGTGGGGGCATTGTCGGGCTCGCAACGGCGCGCGCGCTGCTGGCCGCCTGGCCCGATGCAAAGCTGATTGTGCTCGAAAAGGAGGAGGCGCTTGGCCTCCACCAAACCGGGCGCAATTCCGGTGTCATTCACTCCGGCATCTACTACGCCCCAGGCAGCCTGAAGGCGCGCCTTTGCCGTGCGGGCATGGCGATGACCAAGGATTATTGCCGGGCCAAAGGCATTTCGTTCGAGGAGCGCGGCAAGCTTATCGTCGCAACCTCGCCGCTCGAGGTCGAGCGCCTCAAGGCGCTGGAAGAACGAGCCGGCATTCACGGCATCCCCGTGACGCCGCTGTCCGGCGAGGAAATTGCCGAGAGGGAGCCCGCGATTGCCGGCATGAGCGCACTGCACGTGCCTTCCTCCGCGATCGTGAGTTATCGCGAAATCCTCTCGGCCTTTGCCGATGATGTCAGGGCCGGCGGGGGCGAGATCGCCATGGGCGTGGTGCCGCTGGCGATACGGGAGCGCGCGGGTGATGTGGAGCTCGATCTTGGCGGTAGCAGCATTACCGCATCGGCGCTGGTGGCCTGTGCCGGGCTGCAGGCGGACCGTGTGGCGCGCATGGCCGGGCTCGATGTCGACTTCGCCATCGTGCCCTTCCGCGGCGAATATTATCGGCTGCCGCCGCAACGCCAGGGGCTCGTCACTGCGATGATCTATCCGGTGCCGGACCCGGCCCTGCCGTTCCTCGGCATTCACCTGACGCCGATGATCGATGGCGGGATCAGCCTTGGGCCCAATGCGGTGCTGGGCCTTGCGCGCGAAGGCTATGCCAAGGGCTCTGCCTCCCCGCGCGATCTCATGGATGCAGCGCGCTTCGCCGGTTTGTGGCAGTTGATCGGGCGCAATCTGCGGTCGGGACTCGATGAACTGGGCAATAGTCTTTTTGCCAGCCGCTATCTCGCCGCCTGCCGCAAATATTGCCCGCAGCTCGAATTGTCCGACCTCTCGCCCATGCCCGCGGGCATCCGTGCTCAGGCTGTGTCCAGGGACGGGGCCATGGTGCAGGACTTCCTCATGCTCGAAACCGCACGCATGCTGCACGTGTGCAACGCGCCGTCGCCGGCGGCGACATCGTCCCTGCCTATCGGGGACTATATAGCCGGGCGCCTGCTTGCGAGACGGGACTAGGGCGTATTTTTCCTAACGAGATCGCGTTGCTATTCTCGACTAACCTACCTTCGGAGCGCAGGGCATCGATCGAGCAGGCTAGGTAGCGTGTGCCTGCGAGATCAGTCGCTGGTAGAGGCGTATGGTTTCTTCGTCGGGGGGGACGCCCAGTTCATTGCGCAGCTTGTGATTGAACTCGCCAAACAGCTTGCGCAGAAATGAGAACTGGCCGTTTTCGGCTGCAACGCGCATGAGCGCGCGGTGGGCGCCCTCGTGATAGGGGTCGATGCGCAGCAGGCTCTGCGCGCAAAAGTGCCGATCATGCGAAGACAGGGCGCTGTCGGGCAGCACCGCCTCGGAGATGGTGCTGACGAAATCGTTGCGTAGTGCGGTGCGCTGATAGGAAAGCCACTCTTCGAAACCTTCGCCGGCGGCCCGAAGGGAGGAGAGCAGTTCGCCATTGTAGATTGCGCACATTCGAACGCAGCCAGACAGGGTGGGGTTGGCCGCCAGTTTCACAAACTCGGCCAGGTCGAAATAGATATCGTCCGCCAGGGTGGGCCAGACCATGCGCGCGTCGACCGCCAATAGCTGCAGGTCGTGTTCCAGCTGGAACCGGCGGATGCGCACGAGTGCCTGGCGAATGTCGGCGCTCGCCTGTTCGGACCCGTTGTCCGACCAGATAAGATCCCCTACGCGCCTGCGCATAACGGGCTTTCCGTGGCCCTCGAGCAGGACGTAGACGAGAAGACGTATCAGGTTAAACGGGGGGTTTAGCGGTCTCCCATTTTCAGAAAATGAGACATCACCAAAGGTTTGGATCGATATTCTCGTTTTTAAGCCGTTCGTCATTTCTTGACCGTGGTCTTGGGGCGCAGATTTTTTTAGACGAAGTCTTTTCGTTCTTGAGAGTTCAGTAGTTTCCGAAAAAAATGCTTTGGATGCCAAATGGTTGCGTGACGACCTAGTTGCCGGCGGAAGCTGCGTCAGTATATCCCAACACGTGCCCGCTTGCACAAACTTCTCGAAGAAATTGGTAATTGCGCTCCGCGAAGGCGTGGCCTCCTGCACGTCGCTCGGTAGATTGTCTGCAGCTTACTTCAGAAGGCTGCGCGATGGGCCGGGTGAGGCGCTGCCCAGAACTTCATAGCTTGGGCGGCGGTCGAAGGATCTGAAGACCGCAGCGGCCTGGGTGCGGTTGTGGACCTTGAGCTTGCGGATAATGTTGTGCACGTGCACCTTCACCGTATGTTCGGACAGATCCATCTTGGCTGCGATGATCTTGTTCTGCAGCCCGTCCGACATCAATTCGAGAACCTCACCCTCGCGGCCCGACAGTACGCCGGCCGAGTCAGCGTTGGGATCGTCGGAATTGCTGTGGTGATTGCGGCGGGTCAAAAAACCACGCGCGGCGGATCGCGGGTTGATAACGCTGGGAAAATACTCTCCGCCATTCAAAAGCAGCCATATGGTCGCCAACCAGACATTGATCTGCAGATTGAACGGCACAAGACCCTGTATCGCGCGTTCGGCGACGACGGCCCGCAGGGCTGGGTCTTCGTTCCAGCCACTTTCAACCATGAGCGCGATCAAGGTGCCCGGGTAGCGCTCCCGGCATTGGGAGATGGTGGTGGAAATATTGCGGAAGGCAAAGGCGTCGAGAAGGATCAGCCTGGGCGGTTGAATTTCCGTGTTGTCGTCTGGGATCTGGCTGGCCAGCGTGATGGCGACGCGCGGGAAACACTGCTGGGCTGCCTTCAATAGACTTTGAAATGTAACCCCGGTGTCCGCCAATATTAGTATGCCGCTGTGCTCCTCTCCATCTTCTGACTGTGTGTTGTGCCAGACGGCGTAGATACTCCGTTCGATATCTAAGCTTGTTTGTTCAGACATATTGTCCCCACGAGTTGGTTGTTTGTCGTGTGTAGTTGACCTAATTTTTAACTGAACATATCGAGCGTGACACGCCCGTGACTCTGAGTGCGCCGAAAAGTCTATGAAATAAGCCACTTGGCTTCATCTAGACTGGTCTAGTTCGGTCGGTTTTCCGCTAGATCAAACTGGCAAATCACAACTCAACTAGTTTGGGATATTGTAGATTTTCTTGTGCCAGCAGCGCTTTGGCGTCGGCCGTGAACGGAGTTGGGTGGGCAGATGGCAATGAGGCGGCTGCAAATCGTCGGCGACAAGCTGAGCTGGGGCCTTCGTTCCGCCGGTCCTTTGGCGACGGCGGCCGGCGCAATGCGATTTGTAAAAATTTGGTTAACACGCCCAGCGCAATCACAAATGCGTTTGAAGTCAGGGGCGATCCTCGAATTTGACTATCCCGGACAGTTCCCGCCGACCCTGGTTATGTTCGGCGATTTCATCGATCCGGAGTTCCCCTTCCTGCGTTTGGTGGCCAAGCCGCACTGGCAAGTGGTGGATGTCGGGGCCGCCATCGGGCAGTTTTCGATGTTTGCGGCTGTGTGCCTGCCGCAGGCGCGGGTTGAGGCCTTCGAGCCCAGCCGGGTCAATACCGAGACCCTGCAGCGTAATATCGAGCGCAATGGGGTGGAGGGGCGGGTTGTCGTCCACCAGATGGCCCTGTCGAACCGCAAGGAAACGGCCCGCTTCGCCACCGCGCCCAAGACCTGGATGAGCCAGTTGCTCACCCCGGGCAGCAGTGATGACGCCGATAGCGAACTGGTTGCGGTCGATACGCTCGATGCGGTGGCCGAGGCGATGGCGCTCGATCACATCCACCTGCTCAAGATCAATGTCGCGGGCTTCGAGCCGCAGGTGCTTGAGGGGGCCATGGAGACCCTGCGGGCAGGTCAGGTTGATGTGATGGTGCTGCTGCTGGGGCTGGCATCGCTGCCGCTCTACGCCGCGATTGCCGAATTGGGCTACCGCTTCTTCTATTATCATCCGCGCCAGCGATGCCTCTTCGAGGTGACGCGGTTCGACGAGGATAGCGTGCTCGCGCACCGCCCATGGCCGGCGCGGCACATCCTGGCGATCCGCAGCGCCGCAGTGGCCGATATCGTCGGCGGCGTCATGCCGATCCGGCCGTTGCAGATGGCCTAAGAGAAAGAGCGGGCACTGCGTCTGCAGGGCCCGCTCCTTTTCGCTTTTGGTGCAGGCAGCCGATAGGCCGCCTGCGTCAATCAGGTGCTAGAGAATGAAGTCACCAGCATTGAGGTGGATCTGGCCGGTGAGCGCGATTTCGAAATCGTGCACGCCGTCGCCGTTGATGTCACCCTGGATGATGGTCTGGTTGTGTGCTTCATCGATCCGCCAGGCCAGTTCGCCGGGCTTGCGGCTGAAAGCCTGGTTGTCGCCGGTCAGGAAAGTGAATGCCTGATCGCCGGCCAGCTTGGAGTTGGCATCAATCGCCGAAAGGTCGATCTTGTCCTGGCCCTGGGTGAAGTCGGTGATGATATCCCGCGTGCTGGCCTTGGTGCCCATTTCCGACACGGCTTTGAACAGGAAGATGTCGTTACCGGCACCCCCGGTCATGATATCGCGACCGGCACCACCATAGATGATGTCGTTGCCGGCACCGCCATTGAGGATGTCGTTGCCGCCCTTGCCATCAAGGAAGTTGTCGCCGGCATCGCCGAAGAGCTTGTCGGCCCCGTTGGTCCCAATCACATTGGTCATGTTGCCCGTGGCAGGCGGAACGCTGGGATTGCTCACGTCCGGGGTTTCAGGCGTTGAGGGATTGCCCGGCGAGGTCGCCTTGTCGGTCACGCCAATGAAGTCGCTGGCCTTGAGGGACAGCACGCCCTTCAGTTCCAGTTCGAAATCATGCACGCCATCGCCGTCGATATCGCCCTGCACCAAGGTGATGCCGCGTGCGGCGTCAGTGTGCCAGGCGAGTTCGCCTGCCGTCTTGGTGAAAGCGCCATTGTTGGCCGCAATGAAGGTGAAGTCCTGATTGCCAGCCAGCTTGGAGTTGGCGTCGATGCCGGACAGATCGATCTTGTCTTCACCGGGGGTGAAGTCCGTGATGATGTCGCGTGCGCCGGGGCGGTCGCCGATATCGGCTGCGCTGGCGAATACGAACGTGTCCCTGCCGGGGCCGCCGGTCAGGATGTCGTAGCCGGCACCACCGATAATGGTGTCATTGCCCGCACCGCCATCGATGATGTCGTTGCCGCCCTTGCCGTCAATGCGGTTGTCGCCGGAATCGCCGACCAGACGGTCGGGGCCTTCGGTGGCCGTATTGGAGGTCGGGGGCGTCACCGGATCAGTCGGGGTGACCGGGGGAGTGGTGCTTTCGTTACCGTGGCCGTTCAGCGTGGCCGCAACCGCAACGCCGTCCATCACGTTGCCGGTATAGACCGGCGAGGTGCTGTTGGCATTGAGCGGACCCCAGTAGCCACCACCAACATGGTTGTTGGTGATCTGGATGCCAGTCATCACACCGCCATTGAACTGGCCGTCCGAATAAATGGTGTAGCCACCGCCCACCAACAGATTGTCGGTGACCAGGATGTTCTTCACTGGACCGAAATAGTTGTCGATCATCAGCGCAGCGGTCTGGGTGTGGTCGTTGATCACGGTGTTATGGCGCACGATGGTGTCGGTCTGGCCGCCATCGATCTGAATCCCGTCATAGTGAGGGGAGCCCGACGCCTTCAGATTGTGGATGTAGTTGCCTTCGATCACGGTGCCGGTACCCGGCCCGATGTTGAGGCCGTTTTCGACATTGTAGATGTTGTTGCGCAGGAAGGTGCCGGCGCCGGTAATGCCGCTGCTGCCTTCATTATTGGTGCCAACGCCGTTGATTTCACAATCCTGGACGATGACGCCGGAACTGCCGGCCTTGATCTGCACGACAGAGAAGCTGTTTGAGGTAATCTTACAGTTCTGCAGGGTCACATTGTCGGCGGCGATATAGACCGTTCCGGTAATGTTGAGGCCCGAAATAACTGTACCCGGCTTGGTAACGACGACGTCACCAGAGGGGAGCAGCTGCACACCGTCAGGTACGCCGGTATTTGTTGCATCTGGCCAACCAGCCATCTGATGTTCCTTCTGTAGTTAATACGACTTCAGGATTGACGGCTAAATCGGGCTGTGAGGCGGCCAAAATCGGCAAAAAGGCCAGGAACGCGGCCATTCTTTTGCCCTATTGCGAGCGACCGAAATTTCAGGATGCCGCAAACAACTGGGTCGTCCTATGAAATTAATCGTCGAATCTTTTTGCTATATCATGGTTGGGATTTAGTTAATTTCGCTTTTTTGTGGATTGACGGGTGTTGTGTGTCTTTGTCGCAACAGTTTTGATGGACGTAAAGCAATTCGCATATTCGCAGATCAAAATAATTATTGCCTACATCTTCGCCTACATCGTTCGATGTAAAACACTCATGTCGTTCTGTATTTTCCGCTGATTGCGACCTCCTGCGGGTCTTGCCACAGTTCGGGGCACGATTTGAGGCCAGTGGGAATTATGGCGAGCCAGGATAGAATCGAGGATGCTGGGACGGGTTCCCGCTATGGCGAAATCCTCAAGTCGACGTCGCTGATCGGTGCGTCCTCAGTCATAAATATCATTCTGTCGATGGTGCGGCTGAAGGTTTTGGCCGTTTTGCTGGGGCCGGCGGGAATCGGGCTGTTCGGCATTTACAACGTCATCGTCGATCTCGCGGCCAATCTGGTTGGCCTCGGCGTGCAATCGAGCGGCGTGCGGCAGGTGGCGGTGGCGCTCTCGAGCGGCGACGCGCGCGAGGTCGCCCGCATCGCCCGCGTGCTGACCCTGACCTCATGGGGGCTGGGTGGGTTCGGGGCATTGATGCTGCTGGTCCTCGCGCCGCAGATTTCGAACCTCTCCTTCGACACGCCGGCGCGCGCGACAGGCGTTATGCTCGTGGGTCTTGCCGTCATGCTCCGCATCATGGCCGGAGCGCCCATTGCCGTTATCCAGGGTTCGCGCCGGATCGGCGACCTCGCCCGGATGACGATCGTGGGGGCGCTGCTCAACACGGTCTTTGCCATTCCGCTGGTCTACTTCTTCGGGGAAGACGGCGTCGTGCCTTCGCTCATCGCGGTGGCGCTGACATCCTGGGTGGCGGCGCAGTGGTATGGGCGCAAGATCGCGCTGCCCAAGGTCAGCCTCGCCTGGTCCGATTTCACCGAGGAAACCCGGCTGCTGCTGCAGCTGGGCTTTGCCTTCATGGCCAGTGGCCTTCTCACTGCAGGAGCCGCCTTCCTGATCCGCATCCTCGTCGTGCAGCACGAGGGGGTCGATGCGGCCGGCAACTATCAGGCTGCCTGGGCGCTGGGCGGCATCTATGTCGGCTTCATTCTCCAGGCCATGGGCACGGATTTCTATCCGCGCCTCTCGGCCGTGGCGCAGGACAATGCCGAGTGCAACAGCATGGTCAATGAACAAGCCCGCGTCAGCATCCTCCTCGCGGCCCCGGGGCTCCTCGGAACGCTGGCGCTGTCACCAGTGATCATGACCTTGTTCTATTCCGCTCAGTTTGCCGACGCGGTGCCGCTGCTGCGCTGGTTCTGTCTCGGCATGCTGTTGCGGGTGGTGGCCTGGCCGATGGGCTTCATCATCCTCGCCAAGGGCGCCCGTCAGATGTTTTTCTGGACCGAGCTGGCGGCAGCGGTGGTGCAGGTGGGGCTGACCTGGCTCCTGTTGCCTGTGGTTGGGCTCATGGGTGCCGGCGTTGCCTTTGCCGCTCTTTATATATGGCACGGCCTTCTGATCTATTATCTGGTGCGTCGGCTGAGCGGGTTCAGGTGGACCCACGACAACACAGTGCTCATCGCTCTCTTTGCCGGTTTAACGGCCGTGGTGCTGGTCGGTGTGGAACTGCTGCCGTTCTGGCTGGGGCTGGCCTGGGCGCTGATGGGAACAGCGATCGGCTGCTGGCTGTCGCTGGCCCAGCTGGTGCGCCTGGTGCCGCAACAGTGGATCCCGACCCGGCTGCGGCCGGTGATCTACTTCGTATTGCGGCACGAGCCGGCCGTGGTGCGCTAGGCAGCGGCCACGGCTGGGGTCAGGGCGTTCTTGAGTTCGGAGACGACCATGGCCACATCGGCCTCGCTCATCTGCACATAGAGCGGCAGCATGATGGCGCTCTCCTGAGCGGCAATCGAACGCGACAGGGTGTCGATCGCACTATAATTGCCGCGGCCGTCATAGGCGGGCTCGACATGGGCGTTCATGACGCCGCGCCGGGTGGAAATGCCCCGGTCGAGCAGAACCTGCATGACCCCGGCCTGGCTCACGCCGCTTGGCAGGGTCACACAATAGCTCTGCCAGTTGCTGCGGGCCCAATGGGGCTCGATCGGCGCAGTCAGCCCGTCGATGGAGGAAAGGAGGCTGGTATAGAGTGCAGCCAGCTCGCGTCTCTTCGTGATGATCTCTGGCAGGCGGGTGAGCTGCACCCGGCCAATGGCGGCCTGCAGGTCGGTCATGCGGTAGTTGTAGCCGACCTCGGCGTAGCTTTCGAAAATCACCTGGCGCGAGCCGTGGCGGACCGTGTCGGGCACGGTCATGGCGTGCTGGCGCAGGCTGCGGAATACGCGGTCATATTCCGGGTTGGCGGTGGTCAGCATACCGCCGTCACCGGTGGTGATCACCTTGCGCGGATGGAAGGAGAAACAGGCGATGTCGGCATGTGGCCGGCCGATGCGCTGCCATTCGCCGTCCCAATGGATTTCGCTGCCAATGGCACAGGCGGCATCCTCGATGACCTTGATGCCATAGCGCCGGGCAATGGCCATGATCGCCATGAGATTGCACGGCATGCCCAGCTGGTGCACGCAGAGGATGGCCTTGGTACGCCGGGTGATGGCGCTGGCAATGCGGTCGGGATCGATGTTGAAACCGTCCTGCTCGATATCGATAAAGACCGGCGTCGCGCCGCAATGGCGGATCGCATTGGCTGTGGCGATGAAAGAGTGGCTGACCGTGATCACCTCATCACCTTCGCCGACGCCGACGGCCATCAGCGCCAGATGTAATGCGGTGGTGCAGTTGGAAACGGCGCAGGCATGGGGTGCGCCGACATAGGCGGCGAATTCCTGCTCGAAACGCGCCACCTCGGGCCCTTGCGTGACCCAGCCCGAAAGGATGACCCGGCGAGCTGCCTCGACCTCGAGTTCATCCAGCACCGGCTTGGCAACGGGAATTTGCTGGGTGCTCATGCGACATCGCTCCGCTCTGCCAGCCGCTCCGCACGCCACCAGGCGACCAGATCGGCCATGCCCTGTTCGATGGAGATTTCGGCCCGGAAGCCAAGTTCGCGCTCGGCCTTGTCGACGGAGGCGAGGCGTCGCGCCACCGGATTGACCTTGCGCGCGGGCTCATGCACGGGCGTCAGGCGAGACCCCATGGCTTCGAGCAGGATTCGCGCAAGCTCCGAGAGGCTGGTTTCGGTGCCGCTCGCGACGTTGAAGACCGTATCGGTTGCTCCCGATGTGGCGGCCAGAATATTGGCGCGGGCGATGTCGTGCACATGGACGAAATCCATGGTCTGGGTGCCATCGCCCATGATGATGGGCGGCAGGCCTGCCGCGATGCGCTCCATCCAGCGGATCAGCACCTCGGTATAGGCACCATAGACGTCCATGCGCGGGCCATAGACGTTGAAATAGCGCAGCGCGACATAGTCGAGGCCGTACATTTCATTGAAGCTGCGCAGCAGGGCCTCATTATAGGTCTTGGCCGCGCCGTAGATGGTCCGGTTGTTATAGGGGTGATGCTGCTCGGTCGTCGGAAAGATATCGGCGGCGCCCAGAACCGAGGCGGACGAGGCGGCAACCACCTTCTGCACCTTGGCGGTCACGGCAGCCTCGAGCACGTTGAACGTGCCGGTCGCCAGCACGTCATGGGCCAGGCGCGGGTCCTCAGCGCATTGGGTGATGCGGATCGCTGCCTGATGAAAGACAATATCGACGCCGGCCATGGTCACGGCCAGCAGATCGGTGTCGCGGATGTCGCCGGCCACGATGGTGAGGTTGGCGTTGGCACGGGCATGATCGAGATTGCGCGAGCGCCCGCGCACGAAGTTGTCATAGACGATGATTTCGGCTGGCGACTGTGCCGCGAGCAGATCTGCAATGTGCGAGCCAATGAGCCCCGCGCCGCCGGTGATGAGAATTCGCTTGTTGCGCATGGCTGGCTCCTTTTCTGTCCTAGGTGACGTCCTGGCGGTGGCGCATGACGCGAGCAGGCACGCCGGCAGCGACGGTGAAAGGGGGGATATCCGAGGTCACGACTGCACCAGCGCCGATGATGGCGCCTTCCCCGATGCTGACGCCGGGCAGGATGGTGGCATTGGTGCCGATATCGGCGCCGGACCCGATGCGGACTGGCTTGATCTCGAGATCGGTTGCGATCACCGGCTCGCTAACCGGCAGGGCGGTATGCTGCGAGCCCAGCACCTTGGCGCCGGGGCCCCAGCCGACATAGTCGCCGAGGATGAGGTTGCGCGCGTCGAGATAGGCTTGCGGGCCGATCCAGACGTGGTTGCCGATGATGCAGGTGCCGTCGAAGCGGCCCTGGATATAGGCCCCGGCGCCGATGAAGACGTTGGCGCCGATATCGAAGGTTTCGAGGTGACGGAACCCGACCTGGCTGCCGACCTGCAGGCCCGGGCCGCAGCTTCGCACGCCTGCCTGCCAGATTGCCTTGCGCATCAACGCGTCCAGCTTGCCATCGCCTATGGCAAAGCGGGCATAGACCTCCTGCAGGGAAGCCGAGCCGTAGGTGTCGTTAAGCCAGGCGGCGAGGCCTTCTTCAAAAGACGGATCGTCTTTCACGACGGAGCGCCCATGAACCGACTGGGTCAGACGGTTGAATTCAATGGACTCAATGGACATAGGACTCCTGGCGCACGAGCTCGGAAACGATCTCCACATCGCGCAGGCTAAGTTCGGGATAGAGGGGCAGGGACAGCACGCTGTTGGCGGCGGCCTCGGCCTCGGGGAAGTCGCCCGGGCCGTGGCCCAGATCGGAATAGGATGGCTGCAGGTGCACCGGCACCGGATAGTGGAGGCCGGTCTCGACCCCCTCGGCCAGCAGGTATTTCTGCAATTGGTCGCGGTCACGCGAGCGGATGGCGAAGACGTGCCAGACATGGCGGCGGCCACGGGCTTCGCGCGGTACCTCGACCGGGGCGCCTGCCAACTGCTGTGTGTAAAGACGGGCGCGGGCGCGACGTGCCTCGGTCCAGTCTTCGAGATGCCGCAGTTTTACCCGGAGCAGGGCGCCCTGAATGGCGTCCATGCGATAGTTGTAGCCTTCGAGCACGTGGTGATAGCGGCGGTCCTGGCCCCAATCGCGCAGCATGCGCATCTTGTGCGCCTGCTCGTCGTCATTGGTCACGATCATTCCACCCTCGCCGCAGGCGCCGAGGTTCTTGCCAGGATAGAAGCTGAAGCAGCCCGAAAGGCCGAGGCTGCCGGCGCGCTGGCCCTGATAGGTGGCGCCATGGGCCTGGCAGGCATCCTCGATCACGGCCAGACCATGCCGCGCCGCCATCAGGATGATGGCGTCCATATCGGCCATCTGCCCATAGAGATGGACCGGCACGATGGCCTTGGTGCGCGGGGTTATGGCCGCTTCGATTTTTGAGGGATCGATGGTGAAGGTCACCGGGTCGATATCGACGAAGACCGGCCGGGCGCCGATATAGCGAATGGCGGCGGCAGTCGCGACGAAGGTGAACGGCGTGGTGATCACCTCGTCGCCCGGCCCGACACCGGCGGCGATCAGCGAGAGGTGCAGCGCGCTTGTGCCGGTATTGACCGCGATGGCGTGGCTGGTGCCGCAATATTCGGCGAACTCAGTCTCCAGCGCCGCCACTTCTTCGCCGAGCACATAGCGGCCGGAGCGCAGCACCTTGAGGGCGGCGGCCTCCAATGACGGCTGGATGGTGGCGTATTGCGCCTTGATATCGAGAAACGGGATCATGCCAATACGCTTTCCCTGGCGAGCTCGACCGGCGCGCCGCCCTTGGCCAGCGATTGGCCCGCAGCTTCCAGAATGCGCACCACCCGCAACCCGGCCTCGCCGTCGGCGGTGGGCTTGGTGTTTTTCTCGACGCAGGAGGCGAACTCGGCGAGTTCGGACCCCAGCGCCTCGGTGATGTCGAGCTGGGGCGCGAACATGTCGCCGGCGCGATACCCGATGCGCATCTGGTTCTTGCGCTCACCGGCCTTGGGCGCCATCGGGTCGAGCGTGATGCCGCGGTCGTAGACCTTGATCTTCTCGCTCGGCTCCAGATCGTCATAGACGACCATCTTGTTGCTGCCGCCGATCAGCGTGCGCCGGATTTTCACCGGGGCGAGCCAGTTGACGTGCACATGGGCCATGAGCTTGCAGTCGAAATGAAGGTTCAGATAGGCCATGTTCTCCGGCGAACCGGCGACATGGGACATGCCGGTGGCCGAGACCGCACGGGGGCGGGCGCCGAGCACATAGTCCATGATGGCAAGGTCATGCACCGCCAGGTCCCACATGACGCTGACATCGTGCTGGAAGAGGCCGAGGTTCACGCGGACGGAGTCATAATAGTAGACCTCGCCCAGGTCCTTGTTGATCAGCTCGCGCAGCTTCTTGACGGCGCCCGTATGAATAAAGGTGTGGTCCACCGCCACCACGAGGCCGCGCCGGTCGGCTTCCTCGATCAGGCGCTCGGCCTGTTCGGCGGTGGCCGTGATGGGCTTTTCGACGAAAACGCTCTTTCCGGCGCGCAGGGCCCGCATGGCGAGGGCAAAGTGCGTCGAGACCGGGGTGGCGATGGCAATCGCGTCCACCTTGGGGTCGGCCAGCAGGTTGGCAAAATCCTCGGTGATCTGCACGGCCGGGTAGCGGCTGCGCAAGCGGGCCAGTCGCTCGGTCTGCAGGTCGCATACCCAACGCAGGTCGGCATTGGGGAGGTCCGCCAGGTTTCGAACGAGGTTGGGGCCCCAGTAGCCATATCCGACAACGCCGACGCCGATCATGATAGCGCTCCTTCATGCCTGGTCGCCAAAGCGACCCCTTGGGAAGACAATTGACGCGCCGGCACGCCGGCGACGATCGCGCCCGGCGGCACGTCATGCGTCACCACTGCGCCGGCGCCGACAATGGCGCCCTCGCCGATGGTCACGCCGGGCAGGATGGTTGCATTGCTGCCGATGGACGCGCGCGAGCGCACGATGGTCGGCACGACCGTCCAGTCGTCGCCGCTTTGCAGCCGGCC
>NZ_JAFKHD010000083.1:888-4969 GCF_017307565.1 Devosia sp. | reverse complement strand
TGCCCCCGGCCGAACAGACGCCCCCGCCTGCCGAACCGGTTCCGCCGCCCGCGGAAACTACCCCGCCTGCCGAGCAGACGCCGCCCGCCCCGAACGCCGCTGGCCAGCCCACCGAGGCACCCGTGACGACCGATGGCCAGCCGGCCGAAATCGTCGAAAATCTGCCTGCCGGTGTAACCCAGGAGCAGATCGCCCCTGTTCTCGACAGCGCCAAGGACGTCGCGCCGCCTGTTGAAGGCGCGGTCCCGGCCCAGCAGCCCGCCGAAGCACAGGCCCAGCCTGAAGCTCCGCTCGCCCCGCCGCCGGAATCGGACGTCGCTGCCCAGTCTCAGGAAGTTCGGGCACTCGCTGCCGCTCCGATCGTACCAGTTGCCGCAGAAGCCGGCACTGCCGTCACCGCAACGGGCAACACCACCATCGAACAGACCGTGGTGAACAACTACATCACGAACATCACGAACATCACCAACGTTACCAACAACACGAACGTCACCAACAACACGACGAACGTGACCAACAACGTCACCAACAATACCCAGAACAACGTCCAGAATAATATCGGCCAGCAGAACAACATCACCATCGTCGAGCAGGTGCCGATCCGTGAGGCGACGGCTAGTGACATCATCACCCAGGTGATCCTGCAGATCGGCACTCAGCTTGTGGTCAACACCATCGGCCAGGATACCGACCGCTTCTACAATCCGCGCCAGGACGAGGTTTACTACGAAAACCTGCCGGGCGGCCGTGTGCGTGAGGTCGTCGAACGTCCTGACGGCAGCAAGGTCATCACGGTGCGCAACCGCAACGGCGACATTCTCCGCCGCTCGCGCATCACACCCGATGGCCGAGAAATCGTGCTCGCCTACTTCGACGAGCGCTATGACAACGATCTGCTCACCTGGCGCGACCCGGGTCAGGACCTGCCGCCGCTCCGGCTCAACATTCCGGTGCGCGACTACGTCCTCGACGCCTCATACGCGAACCAGAACGACGTGCAGTACTTCTTCGCCCAGCCGCCGGTGGAACAGGTTGCCCGCCTTTACTCCATCGACGAAGTGAAGCGTTCGGCGCGCGTGCGTGACTCGGTCCGCCGTCTCGAAGTGGGTAACCTCACCTTCGATACCGGCGCCGCGACCATCAACCGCGATCAGGTCAGTGCCCTCTCGGGCGTTGCGAACGCCATGCTGGCCCTGCTCCGGACCAACCCGGCCGAGACCTTCCTCATCGAAGGTCACACCGACGCCGTGGGTTCGGATATCTCCAACCTGCGTCTTTCGGACCTGCGCGCGGCAACCGTCGCCCGCATCCTGACCGACTTCTATGGCGTGCCTCCGGAAAACCTGGCGACCCAGGGCTATGGCGAACGTTACCTCAAGATCCGCACCGAAAAGGCGGAACGCGAGAACCGTCGCGTCACCATCCGTCGCATCACCCCGTTGATCACCGTCGCCAACAACGGCTGATCACGATCCGAACCGAAAAGGGGCCGGACGGCAACGTCCGGCCCCTTTTTCTTTTCCGCATGGCACCAAGCCCCTTGCCAGCGTCCATAGACTTGCTAATCCAGCGCAACTCGCCCGGAGCGCCCCATGAAACGTCTCGAAGTTTTCGTAGAAAGCATCATTCTTGCGTCTCGCTGGTTGCTGGTGGTCTTCTATATCGGCCTCGGCCTGGCGCTCGCTCTTTACGCCGTCTCGTTCGGCTACAAGCTCTGGGACTTCGCCAGCCACCTCTTCGGCATGGACGAAACCGAGGTCATTCTCAAAATCCTCGGCCTCATCGATGCTGCGCTTATCGCCAGCCTCGTCGTCATGGTGATCATTTCGGGCTACGAAAACTTCGTGTCACGCTTCGACAATGAAGGGGACGTGCACTGGCTCGGCCAGATCGACGCGGGCTCGCTCAAGATCAAGGTCGCGTCCACCATCGTGGCCATCTCCTCGATCCACCTGCTGCAGATCTTTCTCAACGTGCCGCGTTACACCAATGAACAGATTTTCTGGTACACGATGCTGCACCTGACGTTCATCCTGTCGGCGCTTTTCCTCGCGGTGATCGACAAGATCTCCAAAAAGAGCAGCAAACCGAGTGACCCGGACCTCTGAACCGGCACGGCAAGGGTTTGATTCTATGATGCCTTTTCGGCGCCATAATTGTTCCGGGGTTGTGATCACGAATTAGGGAACTGTCGCCGAGCCGATCGCGTTCTTCAGCCAGCATTCACTGTAAGGAGCATGAAATGGCTACCCCAGAACGTGATAATCTCTACAACAACGACAGCAACCGCACGGTCTATACCCGTGAGAGCAATGGCACCGGCTGGTTCGTGGGCATTATCGTGGCCCTCGCTCTTCTGGCCATCGGTTATCTGGTCTTTTCCGCCAATTCAGGCCCGTCAACTTCGGTTGATGTGAACGGCACACCGGCTGTCCAATCCCCGACGACCGCTCCGGCTCCGATGACTGAGGCCCCGGCCGCAGCTCCAGAAGCCACCCCGATGGCACCGGCCCCCGCCGCTCCGGCAGCAACCCCGGCTGAAACACCCGCAGCCACCCCGGCTCCTGCCGCCCCGGCTGCTGAGCCCGCCGCTCCGACGGCCAACTAACAGCACTCCCAGAGCTTCGCGTCCCTCCCGGCGAGGCTTTCCTGGCCCCGGTTTCCAAAACCGGGGCTTCTTCATGTCTTGGATGGCAGAAGACTTCGCCCTTCCGCTTGTCTCCTCAGCCTCCGATACCCATCTGAGCCCTACCGAGAAAAGGGAGCGCCCATGTTCAATATCGACCAGATCATCAAGGCCATTCAGTCCGATCCGAATACGCAGCGGACAGCGATGACCGGTGCTGCTGGCCTCGCGGCCGGTCTGCTGCTGTCCGGCGGCAAGCCGACCAAACTTTTGGGCAATGCGGCAAAGATCGGCGCCGTCGCCGCCGTCGGTGGTCTCGCCTACAAGGCCTGGCAGAACTACCAGGAGAAGCAGACGACCGCGCCCCAATCCCAGGCTCCGCGCGAAGACGCCTTCATTCCCGCTCCCGGTAATGCAACGGCCGAAGAAGAACTCGGCAAATCGCTCGTGCGCGCCATGATCTCCGCCGCCAAGGCCGATGGTCGCATCGACGCCGAGGAAAAGGATGCCATTTTCGAGCGCCTCAAGACCATGCCACTTTCCGCCGAGGAAAAGGCTTGGGTGTTTGACGAGCTCTCGACCCCGCTCGATATCAACGCCGTCGTCGCTCGCGCTGACACCCCGGAGCACGCCGCCGAGATCTACGCGGCCTCCCTTGTCGCCATCACTGCCGACACGCCGGCCGAGCAGGCCTATCTCGAAGCCCTCGCGGCCAAGCTGCGCCTCGACCCGGCCCTCGTCGCCGAAATCCACAAGACGGCCGGCGAAAAGGCTCCCCAGCCCGCGGCCACGCCTCCGCAGCCCTGGGCCTATACGCCCTCCGGCAGCAATGTCTGAGCGTTGAAGTAAACCGCGCGCCCCAGCGCGCGGTAACACCCATGTGCGTTCTTGAAGCCCCGGTGCTTGCCCGCCATGTCTTCGCGCAAGGAGAACGCCATGGAACTCGGACTTTGTTCTTTCGCCGAAAACACGCCGGACCCGCTCAACGGCGGCCGTCTGCAATCGCCTGCAGAACGCCTGCGCGATCTCATTGAAGAGATCGAGCTGGCCGATCAGCTTGGCCTGGCCTTCTACGGCCTCGGCGAGCATCACCGGCCAGACTATGTCGCCTCGTCCCCGGTCACCATTCTCGCCGCCGCCGCAGCGCGCACCAAGTCCATCCGCCTCTCGACAGCGGTCACCGTTTTATCCTCGGAAGACCCGGTTCGCGTTTACCAGCAGTTTTCGACGCTCGACCTGATCAGCAACGGCCGCGCCGAGATCATGGCCGGCCGCGGCTCGTTCATCGAGAGCTTCCCGCTCTTCGGTCTCGATCTCGATGACTACGACGACCTTTTCGAGGAAAAGCTCGAAATGCTGCTCGAGCTGCGTAAGGGCGGCAAGGTCAACTGGGCCGGGAGCAAGCACACCAACCCTATCCCGGGGATCGCCGTCTACCCCGAGCCGGTCCAAAAG
>NZ_JAFKHD010000083.1:0-810 GCF_017307565.1 Devosia sp. | reverse complement strand
GGTAGACCTTTACCGCCAGACCGGCGCAAAGGTCGGCCACGACGCCTCCCTGCTCAAGGTAGGCATCTCCGGCCACGGCTTCATCGCCGAAGACAGCCAGGACGCGCGCGACGTCGCTTTCCCGGCCCACAATGCCACCATGAGCCGCATCGGCGCCGAACGCGGCTGGCCGCCGGGCACCCGCGCCCAGTTCGATGCCGGGGCGATGCCTGAAGGCGCCTATTACATGGGCTCTCCGCAGGAAGTGATCGACAAGATCCTGATGCAGCACGAATGGTTCGGCCACGATCGCTTCGGCCTGCAGCTCAGCGTCGGCACCCTGCCCCACGACCGGGTCATGAAAGCAATCGAACTCTATGGAACCGTCGTGAAACCCGCTGTCGAAAAAGCGCTCGGCAAGTAACGCGGCCCATGTGACAGCCTGGAAAAGCAGAGCGCGGGCAAATGGCGTTTAAGCCATGCCCGCCCTCATCACATAGTGGCAGGGGCTACGCGTCTGCAGCCCCACCCAAAATCACTTGCCCGAACGCTTGATCGACTTGATCGCGAGCGGCGGTACGCCGGACTTCTCCGAAATGGCGCGGTCCTGCTCTTCGATTGCGGCGCGGGCCGGCTCGTCGCCATCAAGGCCACCAAGGAGGCTTGCTTCAACCTTGCGGTTGGAGCGCTGCGAGCCGTCTTCGTAGACGATGTCGAACATCACGAATTCAACGCGGGCTGTCGGTTTCTTGGCCATGAGGGCAATCCTTCAAAAACATGACCGCGAGCCGAACGGCTCGCGGTCTCCAACAAAAACAAACTGAAACAGGC
>NZ_JAFKHD010000082.1 GCF_017307565.1 Devosia sp. | reverse complement strand
GACGATGAGCGAGGCCATATTGTCCTCGACCACACCGGTCACGAAAATGATGCGCTCGCGCAGCAGGCGCGAATAGATGTCGAAGGCGCGTTCGCCACGGTTCGACTGCTCGACCACCATGGGAACGAGCGTGTTCATGTAAAGATCGTGCGGATCCCGCATATTTTGCCCCTTGGCCTCCGTCGACGTCGCGAGCAGACGGCAGGCTTGGCTGGTTGATCCGGCCCCTGCCCCGAACGCGCACATGGCTGGGCAGAAAGACGCGGTGAAATCGAATCGGCGCGACCGGCCGATTGCAGCTATGCCGCCTTAACGGGCGGTAAAGGGACAAATAGGCGGCAATGGGGCCGGCTTCAATAGAGCGTTCGGCACGCAGTGACACTAAGGTGAACGTGGCGTTTGGCATGATCGAAAAGTTCTGTGTCTAAACTTTTGCTGCGCCATTGATTTTGTTCTCTCTTTGTTCCATTTTGTCGCCGATCTACATGGGAGGACAATATGGATCATCCGGTTCTGGAGCTTGAACGCGCGGCCATGGCACGCTGGTGCAGGGGCGAGACGCAGGGATTTATCGACCTGCTTGATGACGACCTCGTCTATTTCGACCCGACGACAAAAAGTCGGCTCAACAAGGCGGCCTTGGTGGCGATGTATGCGGAGATCGAGGGGACGATCTTTGCCGACCGCCACGAATTCATCGAGCCACTTGTGCAAGAGGTCGGCGACGCGGCCGTGCTGACCTTCCGGTTTGTCTCATGGGACAAGGATGGGAATGCACTGCGCTGGAATTGTACCGAAGTGTTCCGCCGCCGCGACAGCGTGTGGCGCATTATCCAGACCCATTGGTCAATCACCGAGGCGGGCATACCGGACCCGGCGCCTTATGCGCCCTAGGGAGCAGGCGGCGGGGCTTTCGTCCCGCCGCGAAAGCCTTATTCGGCGCCGCCGGCGAAGGAGACGGCGATACCCTTCTTCTTGAAGTAGGCCTGCATGAGCTTGCGGCCCTGGCGGTTGGGCTGGGCCAGCTTGGCGGTTTCGAAGACCGCTTCCTTGGCGCCTTCCTTGGCCATGGCGGCCTTGAGCGCTGCGATGTGCAGGTCGATGTCTTCGTTGTTGTTCTTGATCGAAGCGTAGATGGCGTCGATGGCCTGGGAAACGGTGATATCGCTCACGTGCGGATTTCCTTCGTCGCGTTTGGCGCTCTCAAGACATCATTGCGGGTCGTTTGCCAAGGGTTTTCACCCCAATCTCGCTGTCGTCCCTGCGGAAACGCCCCAGCCGAAGCAGGCCTAAAAACAAGAAGCCGAACTTCCCAACCTGCGGAAGCCCTCACGCCGGCTTGAATTCGGGACGGCCCTCGCCGGTCTCGCTATGCCGGTCATTTTCGTGCAGCGGCCTGATCTGGATGCGGCAATGGGCGGCGATGGGATCGTCGGCGAAAAGCGCCTTGGCTTCAGCCATGTCGGCGGCCTGGACAAGAACTACGCCGCCAATGACCTCCTTGGCTTCTGCATAGGGGCCGTCGGTTTCGCTGATGCGCACGGGGCGGCGGCGGTCGATCACCTGCTCGGTCGAAACGTCAGCCAGGGGCGAAGCGATGAGCAGGTGGCCACTGGCGCGGAGTTTGTGGTCATGCTCGATGGTTGCGTCGTCGAGGCGACGCGTTTCTTCGGGTGTGAGGCCAGCGAAGGCGTCGGGGGCAAAATGGAAAAGACAGAGGAATTTCATGTTCGGTCTCCGTTGTTGGACAGCGAAGCGACGAGTGCCCAATCACTGGCTCGACTAATTTTTTGAGCTTTTTTCGCGACCGGCGCCACAGGCATTTGCAGAGCGCGTAGCACCGCCTAAGGTGGGGCAAAGCAAGCCCTACGGACGACCATGGCCGCCATTATTCAAGTCAAGCCGATTACTGACGTTTCCGACGAACGCCGCTCCAGCGCGGCCCCGCGCGACCCCGAGTTTTTCCAGAACCCTTATGCCTTTTATGCCGAGCGGCATGCGAGCAATCCGGCCTTTTTCTGGGAGGAATATGGCCATTGGTGCTTTGCGGGGTTCAAGGATGTGTCGGCACTGCTCCGCGACAAACGCTTTGGACGTGAAATTCTGCATGTGGCGACGCGCGAGGAAATCGGCCTGCCCGAGCCCAAGCCGCACGTGGCCGATTTTGACCTGACCGAAAAGCACTCGCTGCTGAACCTGGAGCCGCCCGGCCACACGCGGCTGCGTATGCTGGTCAACCGCGCCTTCGTATCGCGGCAGGTGGAGCAATTGCGGCCGCGCATCCGGCAGCTTGCCAACGAGATCATTGACGGTTTTGAAGGCGAGGAGAGCGTTGACCTGATCAAGGCCTTTGCGGCTCCCCTGCCCGCCATCATCATTGCCGAAATGATCGGGCTGCCAGCCGAGTCTGCGCCGCAACTGCTCAACTGGTCCAACCGCATGGTGACCATGTACATGTTCGGGGTGAGTTACGAGACCGAACTCGATGCCAACAAGGCATCGGCGGATTTCATGGCCTACCTGCGCGAGATCATTGCCGAACGCCGGAAAGCGCCACGCGAGGATCTGCTGTCCCACATGCTGACCACCGAACAGGGCGGCGAAAAGCTGACTGACGACGAGGTCATGTCCACCGCTATTCTGCTGCTCAATGCCGGGCACGAGGCAACGGTGCACACCACCGGCAACGGCGTAAAATCCATTCTCGAAAGCGGACTTGATCCCAGAACGTTGTTTGCGACGCCCGAGCAGACAGAAGCGACCGTGGAAGAGTGTCTTCGCTTCGACGCACCGCTGCACCTCTTCACGCGCTATGCGCTGATGGACATGGAGGTGGAAGGCATCCGGCTGCGCAAGGGCGACGTCATTGGGCTCATGCTGGGTGCGGCCAATCGCGATCCCCAACGGTTTGCCAATCCCGGCCGGTTCGATCCCTTCCGCACCGATGGTGCGAATGTCAGCTTTGGGGCCGGCATCCACTTCTGCATCGGCGCGCCGCTGGCGCGCATTGAATTGCAGGAGGCCATGTCGGTGCTGTTCAAGCGCCTGCCAAAGCTGCGCCTCGCGGAGCAGCCCCGCTATGCCGACGTGTTCCACTTCCATGGCCTCGAAAGGCTCATGGTGCGCTGGGATTGACGCTAGAGCGTTGCGAGGACACCCGGCAGGAGCGGCGGAATGTCCTCGCTCATCATGCCTGGGCCGCCGAAACGATTGGCGGCCTCGGCGTGCAGCCAGGCCCCCGCGCAGGCGGCTTCAAAGCCGGCCATGCCCTGGGATAGCAGACCGCCAATAATACCGGCGAGAACGTCGCCGGAACCGGCCGTGCCCAGCCAGCTTGGCGCGTTGGCATTCACGGCTGCGCGGCCATCGGGGGCGGCAATCACGGTGTCGCTGCCCTTGAGCAGGATGATGGCGCCGGAATGCTGGGCAGCCGCACGGGCCCGTTCGAGCTTGCCACCCGGCACATTGCCGAAGAGCCGCTGAAACTCGCCCTCATGCGGGGTGAGAATAACCGGACGATCGCCGTTCGCCTTGATGGCGGCAAAGAGGGCTTCGCTTTCGGCGGCAAAGCTGGTGATGGCATCGGCGTCGAGAACCGTTGCGGCGCCGGAAGCAAGAGTTGCGAGGACCTTTTCACGGGTCGCGGTGCCGACGCCGGCGGCCGGGCCGATGACGACGGCGTTCATGCGCTTGTCTTCAAGCAGCTTCGCCAGCTCGGCCGCGTCTTGCGCAGGCTTGAGCATGATTGCGGTGACGTGGCCCGCATGAACCCGTAGCGCCGCGGCTTCTCCTGCAAGGGAGACCACCCCTGCCCCAACCCGGAATGCACCATGCGCCGCAAGGCGCGCACCGCCGGTTTCAAACTCGCCGCCGGAGACGACGATGACGTGGCCGCGGTCGTATTTGTGACCGTCGGCCATGGCGAGCGGCAGGGTCCAGAGCTCGCGCGTGTTCTGCCAGGTGGTCGGATTGATGCGCTCGAGGACGGAATCGGGAATGCCGATCTCGGCCAACACGACCTCGCCGCAGTGCTGGCGGCCCGGCAGCAGCACATGGCCCGGCTTCAGGCGGAAAAAGGTCACCGTCATGTCGGCGATCATGGCGATGCCGCGGACGGCGCCAGTGGCGCCATCGATGCCGGTCGGCA
>NZ_JAFKHD010000081.1 GCF_017307565.1 Devosia sp. | reverse complement strand
TTCTGGCGGAAAAGTTCTCGCTCTACCGCAATGGCTGCTACATTCTCGAGGTGTCCGAAAAGCCGGCCGGCTATGTGCTGAGCCATCCCTGGACCCGCGGCTCGCTGCCCGCGCTCGATGCACTGATCGGCGCCCTGCCCGCGGCGCCCGACACGTTTTACATCCACGACCTTGCCCTTCTGCCGGTCACCCGCGGTGTCGGGGCGGCAGGACAGATCGTCGCGGCCCTCACCAAGCACGCCCAGGCCATGGCGTTTCCCAGCATGAGCCTCGTTGCCGTCAACGGCTCCGTGCCCTTTTGGGAAAAGCAGGGTTTTGTCACCGAAGATCATCCCAAGCTGGCCGACAAGCTGGCCGCCTATGAGGATGCGGCGCGCTATATGGTGAAAGCGCTGTAGTTTTACGGCAAGGTATCGGCGAGCACCCAGGCTCAAAACAACCCGATACGTCTGGTCGTTTCGGCTCAGCCGTGTATGGTCGCTGGCAGATTTCTGCAGGACCTTGCCGTGACCCAGTTTCCTTCTTCCGACGCGCATGAGGCGCTGGCTGCCGACAGATTCCGCCGCTCGCGCGGGCGCTGGCGCATCTTTGCCCTCGTCCTTGCCGTCGCGGTAGTCCTGGCGCTGCTCGGCCGTTTCGCCCTGCCCGACAAGGGCGCCAATGGCGCCATCGCGCGGATCACCATCGATGGCACCATCTCGACCAACGCCGCTCGCCAGAAAATGTTTGAAGGCCTGATCGAGGACGATAGCGTCAAGGCTGTCATCGTCGCCATCAATTCCCCCGGCGGCACCACGGCCGGTGGCGAGGAACTCTACGAATCCCTGCGCCGCCTCAGCGCCGAAAAACCGACGGTTTCGGTGATCAACGAGCTGGGCGCCTCGGCCGCCTATATGACCGCCATCGGCACCGATTACATCTTTGCCCGCCGGCTCTCGATCGTCGGTTCGATCGGCGTGCTCTACCAGCACGTCAATGCCGGCAAGCTGCTCGACACCATCGGCATCGGCCTCGACAAGATCGCCTCCGGCCCCCTCAAGGCCGAACCCGATTTCAACGAGCCGCTCGAAGGCGCCCCGCGCGCCTCGCTCACCCAACTTGTCGAAGACAGCTTTGCCTGGTTCGTCGATATCGTCGCCGAACGGCGCGGCCTTGCCCGTCCCGCGGCGCTGGCGCTTTCGGACGGCCGCATCGTCACCGGTCGCGTGGCGCTCGATGCGGGACTGATCGACGCACTTGGCGGAGAAGTGGAAGCCATTGCCTGGCTCGAGAGCGAAAAGGGCATTGCCGAAGACCTGCCGGTCTATGCCGCATGGCCCCTGCCGGACGAGGGCTTTGGCTGGATCGGCCGTTTGCTCGGTAGTTCGGCCCGCACGGCGCTCGGAATCTCGGGCGAAGGTCCTGTGATGCTTGACGGTTTGGTTTCGCTTTGGCAGGTTGGAACGAACCCCTAAGCCAAGGGGCATGCGTCTTGGAGACCGGAGCCTTTCATGATCAAGTCTGAACTTGTCGAGAAGCTCGCTGCAGAGAATCCGCACCTGTTCCAGCGCGATATCGAAAACATCGTCAACGCCATTCTCGATCAGATCGGGGATGCCATGGCGCGCGGTGATCGTGTCGAGCTGCGAGGCTTCGGCGCTTTCTCCGTCAAGAACCGTCCGGCCCGCGTCGGGCGCAACCCCCGCACCGGCGAACAGGTCGATGTCGAGGAAAAGTATGTGCCCCAGTTCAAGGCCGGCAAGGAAATCCGTGAGCGGCTCAATCGCGAATAAGCGCGTTCCGCTCCGGCACCGTTAGATAGTTCGGAAGACTGCATGGTCAGCAAGATCGTTGGTTGGCTGGTTCTGGTCCCGCTTTGCGCGGTATTGGTGGCCTTTGCCCTCGCCAACCGCCAATTGGTGGCCATCAACGTCAATCCTTTTGCGGCGCCCGCTGCGGCCGATGCGGCCGGCTACGGCATTCCGCTTTTCGTCATCCTCTATGTCATGCTGCTGATCGGCGTGCTGCTCGGCGGCACTGCAACCTGGTTTGCCCAGGGGCAGCACCGCAAGCGCGAACGCCAGTGGCGTCGCGAAGCACAGGCGCTCAACCAGGAGCTGGAAGCCCAGCGGCGGCGCCAGGGACAGGGCGGCGGCAGCGCCCTTTCCGAAGTCGACGAAATTCTGGACCTGCGGTGATCGGTCGGCGCCGCTCGTCCCCATGACCCAGCCCCGACTCCCAGCATCCGAACCCTGAGTTCCGACTATTCCGATGGCCGATCCCCTGATCATCAAAATCTGCGGCATCAAGACTTTCGACATGCTCGACGTGGCCATTGCGGCCGGCGCCGACATGATCGGCTTCATGCATTTCGCCCGCTCGCCGCGCCACGTGCCCATCGACATGCTGGGCGAACTGATCTCTGCTGCGCGCGGGCAGGTCGAAAGCTGCGTCGTGCTGGTCAATCCCGACAACAGCTCGGTTGCTGAAATTGCGGCGCTCGGTCCGGACTGGATCCAGCTGCATGGCCCGGAAAGCCCGCACCGAGTGGAAGCCATCCGCGCCGAGGCCGGCGTGGAGATCATGAAGGCGCTCCCCATCGGCTCGGCCGAAGACGTGGCTCAGGTCGCAGGCTTTGCCGGCATTGCCGATCGCGTCCTGCTCGATGCCAAGCCACCCAAGAATGCCGACCGGCCGGGGGGCCTGGGGGAAAGTTTTGACTGGTCGCTCCTCAAGGCGCTTGACCCGTCCATCCCCTTCATGCTTTCCGGGGGCCTGACGCCAGACAACGTCGCACAAGCCATCAAGACCGTCGCCCCTTTGGGCGTGGATGTGTCTTCCGGCGTGGAGCGTGCGCCCGGCATCAAGGACAAAAGGCTGATCGAAGCGTTCATTCGCAACGCCCGCGCGGCCGGTTAAGGATCGTTTGCCGGGTCTTCTCGGCGACGCCGAGAGGTTTCAAATGGACGGCACGAATTCCCTGCGCAATGGCCCGGACGAGCACGGCCGCTTCGGGCTCTATGGCGGACGTTTCGTCGCCGAAACGCTGATGCCGCTGATCCTCGACCTCGAAAGGGAATATCGGGCGGCCCAGGTCGATCCCGCCTATCAGGCCGAACTCAAGGACCTTGCTACCCACTATACCGGCCGTCCGAGCCCGCTTTACTATGCCGAGCGCCTCAGCAAGCACCTCGGCGGCGCAAAAGTCTGGTTCAAGCGCGAAGAGCTGAACCACACCGGCTCGCACAAGATCAACAATTGCCTCGGCCAGATTCTTCTCGCCAAGCGCATGGGCAAGACCCGCATCATCGCAGAAACCGGCGCCGGCCAGCATGGCGTGGCGACGGCGACGGTGTGCGCCAAGTTCGACCTGCCCTGCACCATCTTCATGGGCGCCACCGACGTCGAACGGCAGATGCCCAACGTCCTCCGCATGAAAATGCTCGGCGCCGAAGTGCGCCCGGTCACCGCCGGCGCCGGTACGCTGAAGGACGCGATGAACGAGGCGCTGCGCGACTGGGTCACCAATGTCGAGAGCACCTACTATCTGATCGGCACGGCCGCGGGTCCCCATCCCTATCCGGAAATGGTGCGCGATTTTCAGTCGGTAATCGGCAAGGAACTGAAAGAACAGTTTCACGCGCTCGAGGGCAAATTGCCCGATGCTGTGGTCGCCTGCGTCGGCGGCGGCTCGAACGCCATCGGCACGTTCCACGCTTTCCTCGATGATCCGGCAGTTGCCATCTACGGCGCCGAAGCCGGTGGCCATGGCATCGACGTCGAAAACGGCCACGCCGCCTCGATGACCGGTGGCCGCCCCGGCGTGCTGCACGGCAATCGCACCTATCTCCTGCAGGATGCCGACGGCCAGATTCTCGAAGGCCACTCCATTTCCGCCGGCCTCGACTATCCCGGCGTCGGGCCCGAACACTCGTATCTGCACGACACCAAGCGCGTCACTTACGTGCCGATCACCGACAATGAAGCGCTCGAAGCCTTCCAGCTCTGCACCAAGATGGAAGGCATCATTCCCGCGCTCGAAAGCGCCCATGGCTTGGCACAGGTGATCAAGCTCGCGCCGACAATGGGCAAGGACCAGTCCATCGTCCTCTGCCTTTCCGGTCGCGGCGACAAGGACGTCGAAAGCGTCGGCAAATATCTGGGGCTGTTGAAGTAATGACCACTCGTATCGACCGCGCCTTTGCCGCCG
>NZ_JAFKHD010000080.1 GCF_017307565.1 Devosia sp. | reverse complement strand
TGGAAGCCTTTGCAACGCTTTACAGCCAGTTCGCCGCCATCATTCGCGGCGAAGGCGCAGCCTACGAAGGCCTCCTGCCGACCATGGCCGATGGCGTCGAAGGCATGCAGTTCATCACCGCTTCGGTGCAGTCCAGCCAGAACGATAGCAAGTGGACACGTCTTTCCGACGTCTGACCTATTGGTCGCCCGGCCTTTGCGCCGGGCGACCGACTACTGCACGCGTTCGCTGGAAAAACCCTTCTGTTCCAATAGCGTAACGACACTGGTCGGCCCGACAAGATGCCCGGCACCGACGACCAGAAACGCCTCTTCATTGTTCGCGAGCATGGTTTCGATCTGGGCGACCCAGTTCTCGTTCCGCTGCGTAATCAGCCGGTCCATGAACGCGTCGCCATAGGCCCCGAGATCGGCAAAGAAGATATCCGCCACCACTTCGGGCGTTCCCTCGAGCCAGGCGGCCACCATGCTGTCGACCATTTCGGCCAGCGTATCGGTCTCGCCAAGCGTCGCTACCAGCATCTGTATCTGGTCTGCCTCGCTGCCGCCCGCAATCGCCTCGATCTGCTGCTCGGCGGTTTCCAGAAAGCCCTGCCGCTCCGCCGGAATTTCGCTGACCAAAATGGTCTCCACCCCCTGCGTCGGGTTGTATCCAGCCGCCGTCAGCGCCGCGACCGAGATCGTGCTCGCTGCCATCCAGGGCTGCATGGCCAATAGGGTAGGGACGGGCACGGCATAGGTTTCTGCAGCCGAGCGGACCTTGCTCATCAGCTTGCTGTCGATACGCTGGTTGAGGAGCAGCCCGTCGCGCGCAAAACCCCGCTCCATGGTGAGCGCCAGGATTCGCGTTTGCGCCTCGGTGCCGAGATCGGTCTCGAAATAGATGCGATCGGCTTCGTCGATCAGGTTGTCGAAAATCTCAGTCCGCCACTCCATGCCGTGCGGCAGCATGTGGATCGAGCCGAAAAGCCAGACGGAACTGTCCTCGTCGCTGACTTTCCAGATCGCCGGCGCGGCGCTGGCGCCGCAGGCGAAGGTCAGTGTGGTGGCCAGAACGGTGAGGCTGCGGCGAACAAACATGCGGGCTCTCCCTGTCGGTCGGACTGACCTAACGATAAAGGGAAAGAAGGGTCGGGGCGACAAAAAACGAAAGCGCCACAATTGCTTGTGGCGCTTTGCGGAATCTCTAGCAGACTCTGAAGCTCAGTGCGTCCAGGGGGTCTTGCGGTCGGACTTGAAATTGTCGGGGTAGCTCACGCGCTTTGGCGTGGCGTCATGCGCCGGCTGCACCGAATATTCGATGCCGTTGCGCTGCGCATAGGCCTCGGCTTCTTCGAGCGTCGGGAAGGAGAGCTTGATCTGCTGACGCATGTCTGAGCTGCTCGTATAGCCCATCAGCGGCTCGATCTTGCGAGCCACAACCGGCTCGTGCACCAAGATCCACTGCTTGGACTTGCCCTTGCCGGATTGCATGGCATTACGGGCAGGGCGGTAGATACGGGCGGTCATGCAAGGTCCTCAACATGATGCGTGCGAATGGTCGGAGTACAAAGATTCGAACTTTGGACCCCCGGTTCCCAAAACCGGTGCTCTACCAGGCTGAGCTACACTCCGACGTCGCGCCCTTCCGTTAGCGCGTTCGACATCAAAGGGCAAGGCCGGCAATGCGTTACCAAGCGCTATTGACGACGCCGTCGCATCCGCCCAAATAGGCGCATGGTTGACCTGAGCAAACGCTGGCCGTTGGGGCTCGATCGCCGAAACTGGCCGGACTATCTGGCTTTTTTCATCTTCGCCCTGTTCATTCTGCTCTTTTTTGACGTCTATGCATCGCGCAGTGCCATCGCCTGGCCTGTGGAATGGCGACAGCCATTTCAGTTCGTCACCCATTTCGGCCTGTCCGATTGGGTGCTGATTCCCAGCGCAATCATTTTTCTCGTCACCTTCATCGGTTTCCGATTCTGGAAGCGCACCTCGCGCTGGCGTCGCGCGTTGTATGAGGTCTCCCTGCTCTCCGGTTTTGTTTTTGCCGCCGTTGGGGGCACCGGGATTGCAGTCAATGTCCTCAAGCGTATCTTCGGCCGCGGCCGGCCTGGGGTTTTTGAGGAATATGGCGCCTTCGATTTCCACTATCTGCTGAACGACTGGACGTTTCAGAGTTTTCCATCCGGACACTCCACCACCGCCATGGCGACGGCCGTGGTCGTGGGCTTCCTTGCCCCGCGTTTCTTTCGGTTGTTCCTGATCATTGCCCTTGTGACGGGCGTGTCGCGCGTCGTGGTCGGTGACCACTATCCCACTGACGTATTGGCCGGTTTTGCCCTCGGCGCGCTCGGCACCTATGCGGTGCGCAATTATTTCGCCCGCCGGCAGTGGCTGTTCAAAGCCATGCCGGACGGGCGTGTGCGTTTTCGTGGTGTGCCGGCGCTCCGGCGGCTGTTTCAGCGCGCCGCAGAGTAGCGGTCAAAGCCGGCGCGCAGGTCGGCCTTTAGATCGTCCACGCCTTCAAAGCCGATATGGACGCGGAAGAGATTGCCTTCGTTGTCCCATGGGACCGCGGTGCGGTTCTGGGTGATCTTAACCGGCAGGCAGAGGCTTTCGTAACCGCCCCAAGAATAGCCCATCGAGAAAATCTTCATGTGGTCGACCAGCGCCGCGACGGCCGCCCGCGGACCCGGCTGCAGCACGAAGGCAAAGAGGCTGCCAGAGCCGGTGAAGTCGCGCTTCCAGAGCGCGTGGTCCGGGTGGCTTGGCAGGGCAGGGTGCAGCACCGAGGCGACTTCAGGCTGCTGTTCCAGCCAATGCGCGATTTCTAGTGCGCGTTCCTGGTGTGCCGCCATGCGGATGGAGAGCGTCTTGAGGCCGCGCGACACGAGATAGGCGTCGTCGCCCGAGGTAAAGAAGCCCAGCAGCGTCCGCACCCGCTCCACATCGGCCCAGGCCGCTTCCGTGGTCGAGATCGTGCCTGCAAAGGCGTCCGAGTGGCCAACGAACATCTTGGTGCCGGCATGGATGACGATGTCGGCGCCAAGCGCCAGCGGCTTGTGATAAAGCGGGCTGGCCCAGCTATTGTCGACGATTAGCCGCGCGTTGTTCGCATGCGCCGCTTTGGCGATCGCCGGAATGTCCTGCATCTCGAATGTCAGCGAGCCTGGGCTTTCAGCGAGCACTGCCCTGGTATTGGGCTGCATCAGATCGGCGATGCCCGCGCCAATGCGTGGATCATAATAGCGCGCCGAAATGCCCATCTGCTTGAGATAGCCATCGGCGAACTTGCGGCCCGGCTCGTAGGCACTATCGGTGATCAGGATGTCGTCGCCCGCCTTGAGGCAGGAGAGCATGGCGATTGTTATGGCTGCGAGCCCCGATGGCACGAGCTTGGTGCGATAGGCGCCTTCAAGCGCTGTCACCACTTCTTCCACACCCTCGGTCGTCGGGTTGCCGGCGCGCCCATAGAGATAGCGCTGTTTTTGTGCATCGAGATCATCGAGCGTCTTAAACAGCACGGTTGAGCCGCGATAGACGGGCGTATTGACGAAGCCAAACTGCTTGTCCGGATCGCGTCCCGCATGGGTCAGGATGGTTTCAAGAGAGAACGGGGTGGAGGGGAAACTATTCATGCCGGGTATGTGCTCAAAATCGGGTCAGATTCATCGTTTGGCTAAAAAAGAGACAGAAATGCTGTCTCATCACACCTTCTGCCCTTGACGTTGCCGTCGATAGGCGCTTGCATGCTTAACAGCATCTCACCGTCGCACAAAGGCGGGCGGTGCGGCCGGGGACGTCGAAACGCAAGTTTGGAAAGAATCTCCGGAATAAGAGGGTCAGGAAACAAAGGGCAAAAATATGCAAAAACAGCTCGTAACGCTCGCAGCGACGGCGATACTGAGTCTTTCGGCGGTTTCAGCTCAGGCCGCTATTCTGGACGACGTGAAGGCAAAGGGCTATGTACAATGCGGCGTAACCGGGGGTGTTCCCGGCTTCTCCGCTCCCAATTCCAGCAATGTGTGGACAGGTATCGAAGTCGACTTCTGCCGCGCTATGGCCGCGGCGATTTTCAACAACCCGGAATCGGTTCGCTTTACCTCTTTGACCAGCCAGGAGCGCTTCACCGCCCTCTCCGCCGGTGAGGTTGACGTGCTTTCGCGTACGACCACCTGGACTATGAGCCGCGACACGCAGCTGGGCATC
>NZ_JAFKHD010000079.1 GCF_017307565.1 Devosia sp. | reverse complement strand
GGCCCCGGCGCCCGGCTGCCGGCCTACTGCACCTCCATGGGCCGCATCCTGCTCGCCGCTCTGCCGCCCGAAGAAGCCCGCGCCATTCTCGATCGCTCCGATCTCATCGCCTATACCAGCCGCACCAAGGCGGACCTGCCCAGCATCACCACCGAATTGGCCGTCGTCGCCGCCCAGGGTTTTGCCGTCATCGATCAGGAACTCGAACTCGGTCTCTGCTCCATCGCCGTGCCGCTTTACAATGCCTCGGGCGAAACCATCGCAGCGCTCAATATCGGCGCCCAGACCGCCCGCGCCTCCACCTCGCGCATGATCGCGAGCTTCCTGCCGCTGATGCGAAAGATCCAGTCAGACCTGCGCCCGCTTCTGCGCTAGGCCGTGCGCCAACTGTCACAATTCTCCACTAGGCTGATCTCCGAAAGCCCCGGAATCCGGACTTCCAGGGAGTCACAAAACGCTGCAAGCGATTGTGTCACATAATCGATATTATCGAATTTCATTATACATTTCAGACACTTGAAGTGTCACAAACCAGTCACCCATTTGCAATAAAACCGTCGCCGGGCGCCAATATGGTCTGCCGCGTCACAGGGCGGTCGCAAGTTAATGGCTGGCCATGTCAGAGAACCGAATTCCGAAAGGGAACTTTCATGAAGACCGCACTTTTCGCTAGCGCCGCCGTCATCGCACTCGCCGCCTTCGGCCCCACCGCTGCTTTCGCCCAGTCGCGCGACACCATCCAGATCGCCGGCTCCTCGACGGTCCTGCCCTTCGCTTCCATCGTTGCTGAAGAATTCAGCGCTGCATTCCCCGAGTTCAAGACCCCGGTCGTCGGCTCCGGCGGCACCGGCGGCGGTCTGAAGCAGTTCTGCGAAGGCGTTGGCGACAACACCATCGACGTGGCCAATGCTTCGCGTCCGATCAAGGACTCCGAGCGTGAAGTCTGCGTCACCAACGGCGTGACCGACATCCGTGAAATCCAGTTTGGCTTCGACGGCATCGTCTTCGCTTCGGCCGCTGCCGGCGCTGACTTCGCCCTGACCCCGGTCCAGATCTACAAGGCAATCGCTGCCAAGGTTTATGTTGACGGCGCTCTCGTCGACAACCCGTACAAGACCTGGAACGAAATCGACGCTTCGCTCCCGAACCAGCCGATCTCGCTGGCCATCCCGGCCTCGAACCACGGCACCCGTGAAGTCTTCCAGGAGAAGGTCGTCACCGCTGGCTTCAAGGCAGCCGGTCACCCGGAAGGCCTGTCTGAAGACGAAGTGAAGGCTCTCGAAACCACCTTCCGTCAGGACGTGGTCATCGAAATCTCGGGCGACTACACCGAGACCCTGGCTCGTCTGAACTCCGACAAGAACACCGTCGGCGTCTTCGGCCTCTCGTTCTACGAACAGAACACCGACACGCTCAAGGTTGCCACCATCGACGGCGTCGTTCCTTCCAAGGAATCCGTTGCTGACGGCAAGTACCCCGTCTCCCGTCCGCTGTTCTTCTACGTCAAGGGTCAGCACATCGGCGTGATCCCGGGCATTGAAGAATACGTCCAGTTCTTCCTCTCGGAAGGCGTTTCGGGCGAAGGCGGTGCTCTGGAAGCCGCTGGCCTGATCCCGCAGCCGGTCGAAAAGACCGCTGAAGTCCTGGCCTCGTTCGAAGCCGGCGCTGCCAAGTAATCAAGACTAATGCGGGTCGCACCATTCCGGTGCGGCCCGCTCTTTCGTTTTCCCGCGGGGGCGCATCGCGATGAATGCTCTGGTCGTAGCCGGCGTACTAATTGTCCTACTAGGTATTTCCTATCAAACCGGCTGGTCCAGGAGCCGCGGCCTTGCCACTGCAAATGGCGTCAAGGTTCACTCCCGCCCGCAATATCATGGCACCTTCACCGCCATCTGGGCCATGATCCCGGCTCTGGTGATTTTGCTGCTCTGGGCCTGGCTCGGTGGCGGCATTACCCACAACTACATCGTCTCGCAGATTCCGCAGGACACTCTGGCTTCGCTCGACCAGGTTGGCCTCAACGCCACCATCAGCCGCATCGAGGCCCTGGCCTCTGGTTACGGCGTGACCGGCACCATCGCTCCCTATGAGCAGGCCGCCGGCGATGCGTTGCGTTCTTTTAATTTCCTCACCTTCGCTGGCACCCTCGTGCTGGCCATCGTGGCTGGCGGCGCCGGCCTCGCCTATGCCCGCTCCCGCATTACCGCCCGCCTCCGGGCACGCAATTCGGTTGAGCGCGTGGTCAATGTACTGCTGCTCGCCTGTTCGGCCGTGGCAATCCTCACCACGCTCGGCATCGTCGCCTCGCTTGTCACCGAAGCCATCCGCTTCTTCACCTTCATCAACCCCATCGACTTCTTCTTCGGCACCGTCTGGGCGCCGAACAATGCCGGTGGCGACAACCACGGCTCCTACGGCCTCCTGCCGCTGCTCAGCGGCACGCTGATGATCACCGCCATCGCCATGATCGTCGCCGTGCCCGTTGGCCTTCTCTCGGCCATCTATCTCAGCCAGTACGCCCCGAAGTCGTTCCGTGCCGTCGCCAAGCCACTCATCGAAATCCTGGCTGGTATCCCCACCATCGTCTTCGGCTTCTTCGCCCTTGTCACGGTCGGCCCCTTCCTGCGCGATATCGGCAACATGCTCGGCCTTCAGGTCAGCGCCACCTCGGCCCTGACCGCGGGTATCGTCATGGGCATCATGATCATCCCGTTCGTGTCCTCGCTCTCCGATGACATCATGAACCAGGTGCCGCGCACCCTGCGCGATGGCGCTTATGGTCTTGGCGCCACCCAGTCCGAAACCATCCGCAACGTCCTTCTGCCCGCCGCCCTCCCCGGCATCGTCGGCGCCTTCCTCCTCGCCGTCAGCCGCGCCATCGGCGAAACCATGATCGTGGTTCTCGCCGCCGGTAACGCGCCGATCCTGCGTGGCAATCCCTTCGAGCCGGTCTCGACCATCACCGTGTCGATCGTCAACCAGCTGACCGGCGACACCGATTTCACCGGCCCGCAGTCCCTGGTCGGCTTCGCCCTGGGTCTCACGCTCTTCGTCGTGACCCTGTGCCTCAATATCTTCGCCCTCTACATCGTCCGCCGCTTCCGGGAGCAGTACGAATAAAATGGCTACCGACGTTCAGATTTCCTCCGAACCGGCCGCTTCCGAGCGCACCCGCCGTATCCGCGCCGGCCTCCGCCGCCGCCATATGAGCGAGAAGATCTTCCGTGGTCTCGGCATTGCCGCCATTGCCGTGGCCCTGGGTTTCGTCGCCATCCTCTTTGCGGACGTGTTCCGCAAGGGCGTGCCGGCCTTCATCCAGTCCAACCTGCACCTCGAGGTGACCTACGACGCCGCCGTCATCGATGTCGGTCCGGCTCCGGCCCGCACCGATTTCGCCTCGGATGCCGAATACACCGCCGCCAACCTCAAGTGGCAGCGTGATCTGGCCCTGTTGAACTGGAACAAGATCGTCGAAGCCTCGCTGCGCAAGGCTGCGCCGGCAGACTTTGAGATCGACAGCCGGCAGATCCTGACGATCCCGGAAACCAACGCTCGTCACCAGATCCGCGAAATGTTCGTGCGCGATCCCTCGCTTCTCGGCCAGACCGTGGAAGTCGATGTGCTCGCTTCGGCCAATGCCGCCAACTGGATCAAGGCCAATATCGACCGCGGCCTGGGCGACGCCCAGCAGCAGCTCTCGCCGCCCGCCCGTCAGCTCATCGATACCTTCGTTGAAAACGGCACTATCTCGAACGGCTTTGCCTGGACGATCTTCACCAATGTCGACAGCCGCGCGGCTCCCGCCTCGGCCGGTCTCCTCGGTGCCTTCGTCGGCACGCTCTGGATGATGCTGATCGTCGTGCTGTTGGCCGTTCCGATCGGGGTTGCTGCCGCCATCTATCTCGAAGAGTTCGCCCCGAAGTCGCGTCTCACCGACCTCATCGAAGTCAACATCAACAACCTCGCCGCCGTTCCCTCGATCGTCTTCGGTCTCCTCGGCGCCGCTGTGTTCATCAACTGGTTCCACCTGCCGATCTCGGCACCGCTGGTCGGTGGTCTGGTGCTGACCCTGATGACCCTGCCCACCATCATCATCGCCACCCGTGGCGCGCTGATGGGCGTCTCCCCGGCCCTGCGCCAGGCGGCTCTCGGCATGGGCGCATCCAAGACCCAGATGGTGTTCCACCACGTGCTGCC
>NZ_JAFKHD010000078.1 GCF_017307565.1 Devosia sp. | reverse complement strand
GCTCGAAATCGAAGATCTCTCGTTTTTCTCCGACCGCGACCGGCTTCGGCTCAGAGACGCGGCGATGCGCACCGCCCGCATTGGCGACGAATTGCAGGCTCTCTCCGAGCGTGCTGTGCTGGTGCACGAAGAGATCATCGACGACCGCGCCGAGCAAATGAATCGGACGATGTTGCTGCTGGCGGCCGTGACCGTGGTCTTCTCGCCGCTGACTCTGATCACCGGCATGCTCGGCATGAACGTTTCAGGCATTCCGCTGGCGGAGAACAATGGCGGCTTCTGGTTCGTCTGCGTCGCCCTGATCGTCCTTGCGGTTGGCCTCGTCTGGTGGATGCGCAAGAGCCGGCTGTTTTAGTCCCTCCCTTGCTGGGAGGGACTGTTACTTGGCGAGATCAGATGCTGGCTTGCACCGACTGGAGGCGTGCATAGACGCCGTTCGCGGCGACAAGGTCATCGTGACGACCTTCCTCCACGATTCCGTCCTCGGTCAGCACAAGAATCCGGTCGGCATGCCGCACCGTGGTCAGCCTGTGGGCGATGACGAGCGTTGTGCGTCCCTTTGCGAGCGATTGCAGGGCCGTTTGCACGGCGCGCTCGCTCTCGTTGTCGAGGGCGCTGGTCGCCTCGTCAAAGATCAAGATGGCCGGGTTCTTGAGGAAAGCACGCGCGATGGTCAGCCGCTGCTTCTGTCCGCCGGAGAGTTTGACGCCACGCTGACCGACATCGGTGTCGTAGCCGCTCGGAAGGGCCATGATGAAGTCATGGGCGTTGGCGGCCCTTGCAGCTGCCTCCACCTCTTCATCGCTGGCGTCCGGACGGCCATAGCGCAGGTTCTCGGCCACTGAGCCTGAGAAGAGATAGGTGTCCTGCTGCACGACGCCGATCTGTTGTCTGAGCGAAGCCAGCTCCAGATTGCGCACGTCATGGCCATCGACCGTGATCTTCCCGGCCTCGACATCATAGAAGCGCGGGATGAGCGCACAGAGCGTGCTTTTGCCGACACCCGAGGGACCGACCAGGGCAACGAACTCGCCTGGCGCGATGTCGATGGAGAGATCGGAGAAGACCGTCCTTCCGTCGCCATACCCAAAGCTCACGCGGTCGAAGCGGACATTGCCGCGAAAGTGTGGGGCAGGGTAGGCGTCGGACGCATTCTGAATGTCAGGCGATTGCTCCAAAATGTCCAGTACCCGGACAAGGCCGGTAGAGCCCTCCTGCCAAAGCCGCACGATATTGGCGAGGCGATTGACCGGATCCACAAGCACCCCGACGCAAAGCAGGAAGGTCAGCAGATCGGGCACGGAGAGATCGGCCGTCAGAATGCGCATTGCCCCGGCGATGATGACGATGATCGTCACCAGATGCACGAAGACCTCCATGCCGACAAAGAACCACGTCTCGCTGCGATAGCCGTCCTTGCGGCTCTCGAGAAAATTGCGGTTCTCCGCATCAAAGCGCGAGAGCTCAAAGCCTTCATTGGCGAAGGACTGCACGACACGTATGCCCCCGAGGGCATCCTCCACCCGCTCGTTGACCGCCGCGATCTTGTCACGACTTCGAGCCATCGCTTGGTTCATGCGTCGATTGAAGTAGATCGCATAGACCGTTGCAAATGGTAGAAGAACGACAATGTACCATGTCAAGGTCGCATCAACGATGAAGAGCACCGTGAGGGCGCCGACGAACTTCAGCAGCCCGATCGCGATGTCCTCCGGCCCGTGGTGAAACATCTCTCCCAAGGCGAAGGTGTCATTGGTGATCCGGCTCATCAGCTGGCCGACGCGGCTACGGTCGTAAAAGCTGAAGGATAGCTTTTGGCAGTGCTCAAAGAGCTCGCGCCGCACATCGGCTTCGATGCGGGCGCCCATGGCGTGGCCCTGATAGTCGACGAAGAAGGTCGCGCCGGCCTGCGCAAGCAGCACCAGCAGCATGACGCCGCCCATGAGCAGTATCTGCCCCAGAGCCTCCGAACTGTCCGTCAGGACAAGCAGGCGCGTGGTGACATAATTGGCGCAGAGCGGCATGGCGATTGCTGTCGCCGCGACCAGCGCCGCGCAGGCGAGGTCGAGCACAAGCAGATGCTTGTAGGGCCGGTAGTAGGAAAGAAACTTGCGTGCCCGCTGTATAGAAGGGCGAGCGAGGAACGCAGTGAGGTTGTGTCGAAAGGAGCGGCTGAAGCTACCGCGCTGGGCCTCTCCCGATGGCATTTTCGAATGCATGAGCGATCATGTCCTGATGGATATCCATGGCGTTGGTCGGGATCAGGATCGCTTTCATTTCGAATTCCTTCGCACTTGGCGCAATAAGCGCGTGAATATGAGGTGCTTCGGCCCGCGCTCACAATGCCATATGGGGGCAAATTCCCTCGCAGTCGCAGTCTGTGACGAAATCGCAACAGCACTAGGGATTCACGCGGCGGCCTGCGCGCATAAAGACTTTGGCGATGTTTCCCGCCACAATCTCATCCTAAACGAGATTGCTAGGCATTCGGGGGCGGGTGCCGGCAGATTGAGGATGACGCTGAAACGCGTCGTCTTGATCATGCCCGCTGCGCGCCAGACTGCTTGAAAATGGGCGGGAATCCGCCGGTTATTGGTGAGCACGTGCGCAGACTGAATACCAAAAGTTCGACGCCTTCCAGGGGAGTTACGTCCGTGGCCGCAACGCGCGGCGATGTGATGAACTCGGCTGAAATGCTGCCGCAATGCGAGTTTACCAAAAGTTCATACTTTGCTTTCCCTCAACGGGCTTCGGGATCAAATTCCATCCGCGTCCCGAGGGAACGGCATACAGATGTAGCACCCGCCCGGACCGTTCTGGGCAAAAGGAGTAAGATGCGGAAATCGCCGGCTTTTTATCTGGCATCCGCGGTAACCGGACTTGCACTGTCGGTTCTGACGGCTGCAATCCCCGCACAAGCTCAGACGGCAGCCGATGCCGCGCTCGACCTGGCAAATATGCTGGACGGCGCTGGCGGCGGGGTCTCTGGCGATGCCTACCTTTCTGCCCTCGAGGATGCAGCTGACGCCGGCCAACCTATGGCCATGTGGCAGCTGGGTACGATGTACGAAAATGGAGAAGGTGTGGCCAAGGATCCGGCCAAGGCCTTCGGCTATTTCGCTCAGATTGCCAATCAGCACGCTGATGCCGCACCGCGCGGCGTAGAGTCTGATATCGTTGCGCAGTCTTTCGTGAAGATGGGCGACTATTATCGGAAGGGGGTGCCTGACGCCGGCATCCCGGCTGATATCGAACGCTCACACGCCTTGCTGTTGCACGCCGCAACGTATTTTGGCGATGCCGATGCGCAATATCGCGTTGGTCTGCTTTACCTCCAGCCCGAAGGTTTGGGTGTCAACCCGCTGCAGAGCGCGCGCTGGTTCTCCCTCGCGGCGCGCAAGGGGCACTGCCTTGCCCAGGCGCGGCTGGGTGACATGCTGTTCAACGGTATGGACGGGATTGAGGCGCAGCCCATAGAGGGGCTGATGTGGCTGAACCTGTCGCACACGCGTTGCAGCGGTACTTCCGATCAGGCCCAGGTGGCCGAGCTGCTCAAGCGTGCTTCATCCCAAGCCCGGCCGGAAGATCGTGCCAATGCAGAGGCTCTTGCGCTGTCGATTGCGCCGCAATTCGCAGATTTTTAATAGGCGCGCCGCAGCAGAAACACGCTGCGGCCAAATTGGCTTACCATTAGAGGGTAAAGCAGTCCCCGCCCGCGGCTTTGACGTTCGAGCAGATTTGGTTGGCGTTCTGTAGCGAATTGGCAGGAACGCGAACACCATAGAAAAAGCCGCGCTCACCCAGATCGACGCGCTGAACCTCCAGGCTTGCCCCGCCAAAAAGCGATCCGTAGCGCGAGGAAATCTGCTGCGCCGTCTGGCGGGCGGCCTCTTCGGTGCGCTGCGACGATAACTGGACATAAGCCGGGGCGGGGCTGCCGTTGGCTGGCGCGGCCACCGGCTGACTTGCCGCCGGTGCGGGGGTGTTCGTGGCAACAGGTGCTACCGGAGCAGGGTTTACCGCAGGCGTCGTGATTGCTGCCTGCGGGGCAAAGCTTGTCGGGCGTAGCCGCGGCACTGGCGCTGTCTTGCCGCCGATGGGGTTGCCCGCAAGATCGACTGCCGGAACAAATGTACCTGGCTGGACCGGCACAGCCTGCGGCGTGGTCTGAGCAGCGGCAGGCGTCGATGTCGGCGTCGGAG
>NZ_JAFKHD010000077.1 GCF_017307565.1 Devosia sp. | reverse complement strand
CTGCAGCACGCGGAACAGCACCATTTCGGGCAGGCTCTGGGCAATGCCGCAGAGCGCCGAGGCCACGGTGAAGCCGATCACCGCGCCGAGGAACAACCGCCGCTGGCCCAGTCGATCGCTCATCCAGCCGGTCAGAGGCGTCGCGATAGCGGCCGCCACGATATAGGAGGTGAGAACCCAGTTGATCTCGTTCTGCGCGGCGCCCAGCGACGACGACATATGCGGCAGGGCCACATTGGCGATCGTCGTGTCGAGCACCTGCATGATGGTGCCGAGCATCAACGCGAGCGTGAGCATGCCCTTGTTTCTAACGATAAGGGCGGGTTGGGAAACAGCTTCGGCCATGCTGGCCTCCTGAGGGAAAGTGCGGACGGGCCCGTAGGCCCGTCACATCAGAGCGGCTTGGCCGCGCCAGTCATGCGTTCGAGCGTATTGGCTCCGGTATCGACGCTGACCACGGCGCTCATGCCCGAGCGCAGCAGTTCGGCCGGCACATCCTTGCCTTCGAAGTCGACGCGAACGGGCACGCGCTGCACCACCTTCACCCAGTTGCCGGTGGCGTTCTGGGCCGGGATCAGCGAAAATTCCGAGCCGGTCGCAGCACCGATGCTGGTCACCGTGCCTTCGATCGACCGGCCGGGAATGGCGTCGACTGTGACTTCTGCATGCATGCCGACGTGAATGCCGGCCAGCTGGGTTTCCTTGAAATTGGCTTCCACCCAGCTCGCCTTGGTTTCAACCAGGCTTGCAATGGTCGTGCCGGCAGCAACGAACTGGCCGACATTGAGGCTCGAAATCTGGCTGACGACGCCGTCGGTTACCGCAACCACATTGGTCTTGGCCAGGTTGCGTTCGGCCAGGCTCACCTGGGCCAGAGCGGTCTTGACCGCCGGGTGGTCATCGGTTGCAATGTCGGCATTGCCGCCAAGGGCAGCAGCCGCATTGTTCACCTGCTGTTGGGCGGTCGAAACGGCATTTTCGGCCTGCTGCAGCGACAGTTTTGGCGTATCGAGCGTCGCCGTGGAAGCGATACCCTGCTTCACGAGGCTATCCTGCCGGTCAAAGGTCGACTGCTGGATCGCCAGCACGTCGCTCGCTGCCTTCAGCGCCTTTTCGGCCGTGGCATAGGCCACCTTGAGCTGCTCGACATTCACCCGTGCCGTGCCGAGCGCCGCATTGGCCTGCTCAAGCGCGATCTGATAGGGCTCGGGGTCGATGGAGAAGATCGGATCGCCCGCATGCACCAGCATGTTCTCGGTCACGTTGACCGCGGTGATGCGCCCGGCAACGTCAGCCGAAACGGCCACCTTGGACTGCTGCACATAGGCATTGTCGGTTTCTTCGTAGCGGCCGCCGGTCAGGTAGAAATAGGCGCCGGCCGCAACGAGCAGCGCAGGCACGCTGACCATCAGCAAAAGACGCCCGGGGTGGCGCTTCTTCTTTTCCGGCACGTCAGTCGTCACGATTGCATCGGCGGGTGCAGGGGTCGCCTCGCCGGGCTTGGGTTCGGGCGCATGGGCGTTCATCAGACTTCGTCCTTCGTTTCGGCGTCGCCGCCGGCAAGATTGTCGCGAATACGTGCCAGGCCCTCGATCAGGTCCTGGGTTTCCGCCTTGTCCATCCCGGCAATGGCGGTCTTGTAGAGTTCGGTGCCGAGCGTATCGACCATGTGGTAGAGCGCCAGGCCTTCGGTGGTCAGCGTCACTATCTTGGCCCGGCCGTCCTGCGGGTCGGGCGCCCGGCGCACCAGTTTCCGGTCCGACAGGCGCTTCAGAATGGCACTGAGCGTCATCGGGTCCGTATCGATCGCCGTCGCCAGCGCCACCTGCGACATGCCGTCTTCGCGTCCCAGCTTGGTAATGATCCGCCACTGCGGCAGCGTCAGGTCATGGCCACGCGTCTGCTCCTCGAGCTGGCGACGGAATCCCCGTCCCACCTCGTGGATCAGATAGAAAATCGGTGCTGTTTCCATGCTTTTCATCGGGCGGACCCAAATTTAGTAAGCGTGCATATAATATGCCCACTTACTAAACAAAAGTGCGTCTTTGACGAATCTGTCATGCACGGCGCGCGGGGCGCCAAACAGCGCTTCCCACCAAACGCGGGAAGCGCCCAAAAGCTGCTACCTATCGGCTGTCACCCCGGCGCAGGCCAGGGCCCAGCTCCCACCGAACGGGAGCCGCACCAGTGGTGAAACGCTTGATCTCAGGACTGCGAGAGAACGCTAGCCCTGGGCCGGCAACGCTTCCAAAAACCGCATCGGCTGCCCCTTGCTCGGCGTCGTAAGCTCACCCTGCCACATCACCTTGTGCCCACGCACGATGGTGCCGACCGGCCAGCCCGTCACCGTCACGCCGTCATAAGGCGTCCAGCCGGCACGGCTCTTGATCCACTCATTGGTGATGGTCTCGCGCCGCTTCATGTCGACAATGGTCAGGTCGGCGTCGTAACCCACCGCAATCCGCCCCTTGCCGGCAATGCCAAACAGTCGGTTCGGCCCATGGCTCGTCATATCCACAAAGCGCTGCAGGCTCAGCTTCCCCGCATTCACGTGATCAAGCATGGTCGGCACCAGCGTCTGCACGCCGGTCATGCCCGAATGGCTCGCGGGATATTCATGGTCCTTTTCCTCGCGCGTATGCGGCGCATGGTCGGACCCCAGAATATCGGCGACGCCATTCTCGACACCCTTCCAGATGCCCTCGCGATGGATCTTGTCGCGCACTGGCGGGTTCATCTGCGCATAAGTGCCGAGCTTGGTATAAGCCGTCTCATCCAGCGTCAGGTGGTGCGGCGTCACCTCGACCGAGGCCACGTCCTTGTGTTCGGCGAGATAAACAATCTCTTCCTTGGTCGAGATATGCAGCACATGGATGCGCTTGCCGGTTTTTCGCGCGAGATTCACCAGACGCGTCGTGCAGCTCATCGCCACCTCAGGCGAGCGCCAGATCGGATGGCTCGACGGATCGCCCGCCACGCGCAGATGCTTGCGCTCTTCGAGCATATATTCGTCTTCCGAATGGAAGGCGGCGCGGCGCGAAATCGCGCGCAAAATGGCTTCCACACCGGCATCGTCCTGCACCAGCAGCGAGCCCGTAGAAGATCCCATGAACACCTTGACACCGGCACAGCCGGGCAGCTTTTCGAGCACCGCCAGTTCGCCGACATTCTCGTGCGTGCCGCCAATGTAGAAGGCAAAGTCGCAATGCATGCGGTTGGTGCCAGCCGCGATCTTGGCCTCAAACGTCTCGCGCGTCGTCGTCAGCGGATTGGTGTTCGGCATTTCGAACACGCCCGTCACACCACCCATGACCGCGCCAAGCGAACCTGTCTCCAGATCTTCCTTATGCGTCAGGCCCGGCTCGCGAAAATGCACCTGCGTATCGATGACGCCTGGCAGGATGTGCAGCCCCTTGCAGTCGACCACCTCATCAGCGTCGCCAGTGACCGTGCCCAGCGCAACGATCTTGCCGCCCTTCACCGCAATATCGGCCAGCCCCTCACCATCATGGTTGACCACGGTCGCGTTCTTGAAAATCGTGTCGTACTGCGCCATGTCTCTAATCCCGCCGATGGTTGATTGCGTTCGGTTCTAGAAGCTCGCGCCCTTGCCTGTCCATCCCATCACCGGGTCATTCCCGCGAAAGCGGGAACCTCTGTTTGTGGAGTGTCCATATGGCTATCGTGCTGCGCAGCGACCGCGTCATCTTCCGTTTCTCCGGTCCCGAAGCGCATCGCCTCATCAATGATGTGGTCACCGGCGTCATGCCCACATCGTCCGAAGAACCCGCCAGCCTGTGGGCCTTGCTCTCTCCCCAAGGCAAAATCCTCGCCGAAGGCCTCGCCGGATGGGCCGAAGACGCGCTCTGGCTCGACGTCCATCAATCCGTCGCCGACGACTTCTTCAAGCGTATGCGCATGTACCGCCTCCGCGCCAAGGTCGAGATCGACGATCTCCGCGAGACTCACCGCATGGGTTTTGCGACCGAACCCTCGCACCTCGCCCACAAGGACCGCCGCGGCCCCGTCGCCCTCGGTTTCCGCATCATCGCCCCGGTCGAAGCCACGACCGACTGGTCCGACGACACCGCCTACCACACCGCCCGCATTGCCAACGGCATCCTGCACCAGGGCAATGACTGCCCCGCAAACGACACCTTCGCCCATGACATCGGCATGGACATCCTCGACGGCATCGACTT
>NZ_JAFKHD010000076.1 GCF_017307565.1 Devosia sp. | reverse complement strand
AATGATCGAAGCGACAGAGAGGTCGATTTCACCGGTTATGATCACGAGCGCCATGGCGAGCGCGATCAGCGCCTTTTCGGTGAAGTTGAACGTCATGTCGCTCAGGCTCCACTCGTTGAGGAAGTAGGGCGAGGCGAAGGAATTGGCGATGAAGATGGCCAGGGCCACCAGGATGAGCAGGCTTTCCCAGCTCAGCACAGCCGATTTGACGGGGTTGTCGAGCCGGTTGGGAAGGTGGCGGCCGGTTGCGGTCGTGTCACTCATGCGGCTTCTGCCTTCTTCAGGATAATGCGGCCCTTGGTGCGTTCGCTGCGGCCGTTGAGCACCACGGCGATCAGGATGGCGGCGCCGGAAATGGCCATCTGCCAGAACGGCGAAACGCCGATCACCGGCAGGGCATTGTTTACGACGCCAAGGAACAGCGCCCCAAGCAGAGCCCCGGCAACGGTGCCGATGCCCCCGGCGATGGAGACGCCGCCGATGACGCAGGCGGCAACGATGGTCAGCTCATAACCACCGGCGACTTCCACCGAGGCGATCACATAGCGCGAAATCCAGAGATAACCGCAGAGCCCCGAAATGGCGCCCGCCAGCACAAAGGCGAAGAACTTGGTCCGGCCCACATTGATGCCGGTGTAAACGGCCGCCGTCGGATTGACGCCGATGGCATAAAAGGCCCGACCCTGCGACGTGCGCGTCATCAGCAGATAGACGAGCGCTGCCACCACGATGGCGAACCAGCTCAGCACCGGGAGGCCAAGAAAGGTGCCGCGCTGAAGCTGGATGAAGTCGGCGCTCATCTGCGCCGCGTTCACCCAGGCGCCGCCCGAGATCACAAAAACCATGCCCCGGAAGATCGTCAGCGTGCCGAGCGTCACCACGATCGGCGGAATGTCGAGCTTCCAGACGAGGATGCCGTTGAAGGCGCCGAGCGCCGAACCGATCACCACGCTGCCCGCGATCAGGAGCGGGATCGGCACGCCGGGCGCCGCTGCGTTGATCATGGCAACGATCATGCCGGTCAGCGCCAGATTGGAAGCCATTGAGAGGTCGATGGAGCGCGTCAGGATGACCGCCATCTGCCCTAGCGCCAGCATCATCAGGATAGAGGTGTCGTTAAAGATGGTCAGCAGATTGCCCGTCTGCGCAAAGCGCGGAAAGCGCAGGGTAACGAGCGCGATCACGGCAATGATGCCGAGCGCCAGCCAGAGTTCACGGGTCTTGAAAAGCCGGTTCACGCCGCCTTCTCCTCAGCAATACCAGCCGCGAGCCGCACCAGCGTCTCAGGCTGCAGATTCTTGTTTTCGAGTGTTTCGATGATGAGCCCTTCGCGCATGACGACGACGCGGTCGCTCATGCCCAGGATTTCGGGCAGCTCGGACGAGACCATGATCACCGACAGGCCCTGCGCAACGAGCTCGGCCATAAAACCGTGCACCGCCGCCTTGGAGCCGATATCGATGCCCTTGGTGGGTTCGTCGAGAATGATCACCTTGGGAAGGGTCGCGAGCCACTTGGCGATCACGACCTTCTGCTGGTTGCCGCCCGAGAGGGTCGAGACGTTCTGGCTCAGCGAGGAAGCGCGCAGATCGAGCCGCTCGGTATAGGTGCGGGCCAGCGCGAACTCTTCCGCCATGCGGATAAAGCCCTTGGAACTAGTCTTGTCGATGCTGGGCAGCGAGACGTTCTTGAAGATCGGCTCGCCGGTAATGACACCCTGCTTGCCGCGCTCTTCAGGCACATAGACAATGCCGGCTTCGACCGCATCGGCGGCCGATTTCGGTGCGATGGTCTTGCCGTCGAGAACAATGGTCCCCGACGCCGTCTTCGTCATGCCGAACACAGCTTGCATGACTTCCGAGCGCCCGGCCCCGACGAGACCATAAAAGCCCAGGATTTCGCCCTTCTTCACCGAGAAGGAAATGTCCTCGAACTCGGTCGGGTGGCTCAGCGCCTTGACCTCGAGCACCGGCTCGCCAATCGTTGCCGTGCGCGCGGGGAAGATATGGTCTACCGAGCGGCCGACCATCAATTTGACGATCTCGCTTTCCGGGGTGTCCTTGATGAAACCCTTGCCCACCATTTCGCCGTCGCGGAACACGGTGAAGCGGTCGCAAATGCGGTAGATCTCGTCGAACTTGTGCGAGATGAAGAGGATGGCCTTGCCGTCGGCTTTCAGCAGCTCGACGAGCACGTAAAGCTCCTCGATTTCCTTCTGTGACAGGGCGGCCGTCGGCTCGTCCATGATCACGACCTGCGCATCGACGCTGAGCGCGCGGGCCACGGCCACGAGATGCTTCTTGGCGATGCCCAGTTCCTTGAGCGGAATACCGGCATCGATGCCTGCCGCCATGGAATCGAGCGTCTTCTGCGCTTCGGCGCGCATGGTCTTCCAGTCGATCATGCCGAAGCGGTTGCGCGGCGCGTGACCGAGATAAATGTTCTCGGCGACCGACAATTCGTCGAACAGCACGGTTTCCTGGTGGATGGCCGTGATCCCTGCATGGGTCGCCGAAATGGCGGTCGGCAGCGTCACGACCTGTCCCTTGACGCGGATTTCGCCTTCGTCCGGCTGGTAGATGCCAGTCATGGTTTTCACCAGCGTCGACTTGCCCGCGCCGTTCTCACCGATCAGCGCCGTCACCTGTCCAGGAAAAAGCTCGAGCGACACATTGTGCAATGCGCGCACGCCGGGAAAGCTCTTGGAAATGCCCGTAAGGGTCAGGATGGGTTCAGTCATTGGTAGCAATGCTCACGATGTAGCGCAGTACCATCCACAATCGTCATTGCCCGGCTCGTCCGTGCAATCCATGCGATGGCTCCGCGCCACTGGACCACCGGGACAAGCCCGGTGGTGACGAAGGAACGGAAAATAGTCAGCCCGGCGCATCAGCGCCGGGCTTTTGAAGTCTCAAGACCTCAGTAGATCTTGGAGAATTCGTCGATATTGGACTTGTCGAACTGGAACGGCGCGGCCATGGCGGCAGCGTTGTTGTCGTCAAGGGTCACCTGGCCGACCTTGCCGATCGAGAAGGTTGCGCCCGGCTTGGCTTCTTCACCCTTGATCAGGTCATTGGCGAGGTAGACGGCCGAGTAGCCGAGGTCGATCGGGTTCCACAGCGCCACGGCCTGGGAAGCACCGTTGTCGATGAACTGCTTGAACTCGGACGGCAGAGCGAGACCGGTGACGTTGATCTTGCCGATCAGGTGCTGGTCGGTCACGACCTGAGCCGCGGCAACGACGCCGACGGTGGTCGGGGCGATGATGGCCTTGAGGTTCGGATAGGCAGCGATCAGGCCGCGGGCTTCTTCGGTCGACTTCACGGAGTCGTCGTCACCATAGACGGTGGCCACGAGGTTGATCTTGGGGAACTTCTCCGGAATGACCTTCTTGGCCGCTTCGATCCAGGCGTTCTGGTTGGTCGCGGTCGAGGCCGCCGACAGAATCGCGACATCGCCGCCGTCGGGCAGGTAGTCGGCAGCCAGCTTGATGATGGTTTCGCCGATCAGGTTGATGTCCGAGGGGTTCAGGTGGATCTGGCGACCTTCGGGGGCAACGCCGGAGTCCCAGGACACGACCTTGATGCCGCGCTGCATGGCGCGCTGCAGAACCGGAACCAGAGCGTCCGGATCGTTGGCCGAGATGGCGATGGCGTCAACCTGCTGAGCGATCAGCGAGTTGACGACTTCGATCTGGGCTTCGGCGGTCGCGGCGGTCGGGCCGGTATAGATGAGCTCGATGCCGCCGATTTCCTTGGCAGCTTCTTCAGCGCCCTTGGCGGCGGCGTCGAAGAAGCCGTTGCCGAGCGATTTCACGACCAGCGCGATGCGGGTCTGGGCGAAAGCGGGCGTCGCCAGCAGAATGGCGGCAGCAGCAGTCGCGGCCATCAGTTTGAACAGTTTCATGAAAGTCCCTCCCTGGGATGCTTCTAGCGTCATGATCTCAGGCCACCGTGGATTGGTGGTCAGCCTGAGCAGTCGTGTCCGCCACGATGAGTTTCACGCCAGCCGTTTCCAGCATCTGGCGATCTTCGTCGCGGATGCCGCCATCGGTAATGACAGCGGCAATTCGATCGAGCCCGCAGAGGATAAGACTGCTGCGGCCCGAAAATTTGGAGGAGTCGGCCAGAACGATCAGTTCGTCGGCCTGCCCGATCAGCGCCAGTTCGGACTGCACGACCATAGGGTCGGCTTCCATCAGC
>NZ_JAFKHD010000075.1 GCF_017307565.1 Devosia sp. | reverse complement strand
GCCGGCGCCATGATGGCCACGGCAGCCGGCCTGGTTGTCCTGCAGCATTAACAGGCAGCTAACCAATTCTTGCCATGCTTTTCCCATGGGAAAGCTCAGCACCATCGCCAATATGTCGCGCTACGATCAGATGCAGTACTACCGCGCCAAGCGGAAGGACGCCTATGCGCAGATGCAGACACTTACCAGCCAGGCCAATAATCTGACCTCGATCAAGGTGTCGGAATCCCAGGGCATGGGCAATATTGTCGCCAAGGTTGCCTATCAGCGCAGCGTCCAGAAGACGGCCTAGGCCATCTCCCCAACCCGCCGGACCCGCCGCAGCAAAGGCGAGAACTCCACCGGCGGCTTCTGCTCCACCCGGCAGTAGATTCGCCCGTCCTTGGTGCGCACCGCATAGCCCAGCGACACCAGCGACCGCCGCAGAAGCGCATGATCGCCAAAACTCGCCCAGGCATTGAGCAACGCGGTCATCTCGGCATCTGAATAATTGCGCCCCGCCTCCATCCGGCTCCACAGTGCCCAAAGACAAAGCGGCTGCAACCCTGCCTTGGCCGGCCAGCGCATCAGTACGCCCCGTCCGTCAAAATGCCGCGCCACCCGCTCGACAAGGTCAAGATCGGGTTCCGGCTCCGCAGGACTGGATAGCCTCGCCGCCCCCTCCGCTCGAAAATGCTGATAGTTCCTGTAGCCCGCGGATTTGCTCAAAAGATTGAGCATCTCCACATGCCCCAGCGGCGCAGCGCGCTCGCTAGGCGTCTCGCGCCCGGCAAGGGCCTCCCTCAGGGAGCGTGCGAAAGCCGAAAGGTCGGCAATAGTCAGTGCGTGAATTTCTCGCGACATGTCACATCCTCGTACATGCCTCAACTGCCGCAAGGCAGTGTCGATGGTCACCGGCTTTCGACGAGGCACGATGGACGTTCCTGTCGGTATTTTAGAGCAGGTTTAGCTTCCCTTTCGGGACGGCGACGCCTCGGTGAACTGCAGACCGTCCCCCGAAATACCCCGTGCTCGAGCCAACATCAAGCCCGCGGCGCAATCACCGCAAACTCATGTCTGTGCCGGGACGACCGAAACGACAAACGGCACGAGAAAACAATCGACCAAACCGCCGAAAATCTTCTTGCCTCTTGCGCATCCGGACCCTAGGAAATCCGCCGTGGGCCTATAGCTCAATGGTTAGAGCCGACCGCTCATAACGGTCTGGTTCCAGGTTCGAGTCCTGGTGGGCCCACCACTTTCCTCCCGGTTTTCTTGAAAGCGGCACGCTCCAGCCGAAGCACACCTGCGCGTCGGCCCAACGAAACCGCGGGGCACCCCACGAAAAACCGATTCGTCAGGCTGCGGTGCAAGCCACGACCGCCACAACGCACCCCGACCGTACGACCAGGGATCACCATCGCTTTTGCTTTTCTGCGAATATTTTCGTTTGTGAGAAAACTAGCTCGCGACAATAACCTCGACGCCGCGCCGCTCGAACTCGACCCGGTCTTCGTCGGTAATCCCGTCATCGGTGATCAATGTGTGTACCAGCTCCACCCCACCCAGCGCCGAAAACGACACGCGCCCGATCTTGGTGGAATCGGCCAGCAGATAGACGTGCGAAGCCGCCTTCACCATGGCGCGCTTCACATAAATGTCCCCAATCGCCGGATAGGTCAGCCCTACATCGAAGGACACACCCGCTGTCGCCAGAAACAGCTTCTGCGCATAAATGCCGACGAAAAACTCGACCGACTTCTCGCCGGAGAGGCTCAGCGTTGGCGCCTTGAACTGGCCGGCCGGCATATGCACCGTATTGGTCGGGATCGCGCCCAGGATCAGCGCGATGTTCAGCGCATTGGTGATGATGTTAAGATCCTGCCGCGACTTCAGATTTTCCGCAAACTGCGTGGTCGTCGTGCCGGAGTCGATGATCAGCGTGTCATTGTTGGTCACAAGCGCCGCCGCCGCCATGCCGATGGCGCGCTTCTTGTCCATGTTCTGCCCATGCTGAAGCGACATCGACTGCACCTGCTGCGGAATGGACTTCAGATAAGCCCCGCCGTGCTCACGGGTAATGGTGCCCTCGGCTTCGAGCCGTTCGAGGTCCTGCCGGATCGTCGCTTCCGATACACCGAATGCTGCTGAAAGATCGCGAACCCTCGCGCTTCCTTCTTCCTGCAGCCATTCGAGTATGCGCATGCGCCGCGGTTCCGCCAGCAATTGCGGCACTCCGCCCGCCTGTGCATCAGCCCCGCCTCGCCGTCCGGTTTTGGTTTTTTGTGCCATTATTCCCGTCCTGCCTGATCGCGATACCATATCGCCTTGTCGCCGGTTGTCCGCAATCTCTCTCAGGCCTCAGATCGAGAAAAAGGTGGAGAACACGCGATCGCAAGACGGCCGCCCGCACCATTCGAAACACAAAACGCAAAAAATCACAAATTTTCCGTATTGCACGAAAGCAGGGCAAGCGGTACTCAACCATACAAGAGCATCCCGCTTCAGCATTTTCGGCCGAGGCAATTGCCGACGGAGGTTCCTTTGCCATCACCCGCCGCCCCCCTGAAGAACGACCTCGTGGGCGATATCGCCGCGCAGGCTCTGTGGATACGCCGCCGCAGCTTCCAGATGGTCTATGAGGCCCAGCAGGGTCACCCAGGCGGCGATTTCAGCGCCACCGACGTTCTCGCGACGCTCTATTTCGGCGTCATGCGCTACGATCCTAAAAACCCGCGCGATCCAAAGCGCGACCGCTTCGTCATGAGCAAGGGCCACTGCACCGGCGCCTTCTATTCCGTTCTCGCCCGCGCCGGCTATTTCCCGGAAGCGGACCTTTCGGACTACATGAAGCCGTTGTCGAAGCTAAACGGCCACCCGAACCGTAATTACCTCCCCGGCGTCGAAACCAATACCGGCCCCCTCGGCCACGGCCTCCCGGTCGCGCTCGGCATCGCCATTGCCGGCCAGATCGACAATGCCGGCTACCGCACCTTCGTGCTCACCGGCGACGGTGAACTTCAGGAAGGCAGCAATTGGGAAGCGGCCCTCACCGGCGGCCACCGCAAGCTCGAAAACCTGACCCTCATCATCGACCGCAACCGCCTGCAGCAGGGCGCCCGCACCGAGGACACCGCCTCGCTCGATCCGCTCGATGACAAGTGGCGCGCCTTCGGCTGGCATGTTGAAGTGGTCGACGGCCACGATCACGCCAAGCTGCTCGAAGTCCTTTCGAAGTCCCCCAAGGGTCGCGGCAAGCCGCTTTGCGTCATTGCCAACACGTTCAAGGGCAAGGGCGTCAGCTTCATGCACGATAACGTCGCCTGGCACCACGGCGTGCCGAATAAAGAACAGTACGAACAAGCCATGCGGGAACTCGTCTGATGAGCGCTGCTGCCCCCTCCAAAGCCGGCCTCTTCGATTGCCGCGACAGCTTTGCCAAAACCGTCGAAGCCCTCGCCGAAGCCGATCCGCGCATCGTCACGGTCGTCAGCGATAGCGTCGGCTCGTCCAAGCTCGGCGGCTTCCGCACGAAATTCCCCGATCGCATGGTCAATGTCGGCATTGCCGAACAGACCCTCGTTGCCGTCGGCGCCGGCCTTGCCAATGGCGGCAAGGTGCCCTTCGTCTCGGCCGCCTCGTGCTTCATCACCGGCCGCGCGCTGGAACAGGTGAAGGCCGACATCGCCTATTCCAACGTCAACGTGAAACTGATTGGCCAGTCCTCCGGCGTCGCCTATGGCGAGTTGGGCCCGACCCATCACTCCATCGAAGACCTCGCCTGGCTCCGCCTCTTCAATAACATGAAGCTGATCGTCCCGGCCGACCCCTGGCAGACTGCCGAGGCCATCAAGGCCGCCGCGGCCTATGACGGCCCGGTCTTTGTCCGCGTCAGCCGCATGGCCGTCCCGGCCCTCGACCGTCCCGAAGGCGCAGTCTTCGAGATCGGCAAGGCCGAAACCCTCGTCGAAGGCACAGACGCAACCATCATCGCCAACGGCACCATGGTCCACCGTGCCGTGGCCGCAGCCAAGGCGCTTGCCGCCGAAGGCATCTCGGCCCGCGTCGTCAACATGGCAACCGTCAATCCGCTCGACGAAGCCGTCATCGCGGCCGCCACCGAAACCGGCGCCATCGTCACCGTGGAAGAGCACTCCGTCCGCGGCGGCCTCGGCGGCGCCGTGGCCGAGGTGGTCATCTCGACCAACCCCGTGCCCATGCGCATC
>NZ_JAFKHD010000074.1 GCF_017307565.1 Devosia sp. | reverse complement strand
AATTTGCCGATGCGCTGATGGCGAACGAATCCAAGATCAGCCGCGCCTCGCTCGAAGCCATGTTCGGCCCCAGCGAGCGCTGGGTGAATCCGGAAACGAAAATTCCCGTGCACCTGGCCTACTTCACCCTGCGCGTCGGCAAGGACGGGGCCATCCGCTCCTATGGCGACGTCTATGGGCACAATGAGAAGCTGATCGCGGCCATGGGTCTCGGGAATTCCGCTCCGCCCACCATCATGGCCCAGGCCGAAAACGTCCCCGAAGAGCTTTCTCCGTAACCTGTTCGCGCTGCGGTTACAGTCACCGGTAACAGTTCGTTAGCATTTTCGCCTTGGTTGCGCCCCCTTTTGCCCTTAATAACGAGGGCGTGAGGGGACCGCCTGCGGTTCACACCTGGTTAGCGTTAATAAAATCGAGCGATTTTTACGCTAACGTCCAACGATACTGGCATTGAACCGGGCAGAGTTAGGCGTGACGGGGATTTCCTTTTTGCAGCGTGATAGTTTTCTGCGTATTGTCGCAGCGACGCTCATAACTATTTGTATGACCGGCATTTTTGCCGTGCAGCCGGCTGTCGCCGCCACCGAGCGCGCGCTCTATCTCTATTATACGCACACCAAGGAAACGGCGCGCATCGTCTTCAAGCGCGACGGCAAATATGTGCAGTCGGGCCTTAACGACCTCAACTATTTCCTGCGCGACTGGCGTCGCAACGAACCCACCAAGATGGACCCCCGTCTCTTCGACCTGGTTTGGGAAGTTTATCAAGAGGTTGGCGCCAGCCAGCCGATCAATGTGGTCTCCGCCTACCGTTCGCCGGCGACCAATGCCATGCTGGCCCAGACCTCGTCCGGCGTTGCTGACAATTCCCAGCACATGCGCGGCACGGCCATGGACTTCTTCATTCCCGGCGTGCCCCTGGCAAAGCTGCGCGCCACCGCGATGCGCAAGCAGGTCGGCGGCGTCGGCTTCTACCCGACCTCCGGCAGCCCCTTTGTCCATCTCGACGTCGGCTCTGTCCGCGCCTGGCCGCGCATGACCCGCGCGCAGCTGCAGGATCTTTTCCCCGACGGCCGCACCATGCACCTGCCCACCGACGGCAAGCCGCTCTCGCAAGAGGGCTATCAGGTTGCGCTCAACGAGTGGAAGCGCTGCCACTCCTTCCCCTGCAATGGCAGCAGCTCGGGCACCATGGTCGCCGATGCCGGCGGCGGTAATGGCAAGACACTGATGGACGTGCTGTTTGGCGGCAAGCCGAACAACAATGCCGCCGCGCCCGCCCCCGCTCCTGCAGCAGCCCCTGCACCGGTTCAGGTCGCCGCTGTCGCACCGCAGCAGACCGCAACCCCGGCCGCCGCTCCCGTTCCCGCTCTGCGCCCCGACGATCTCACGGTCGCCGCCGTTGCGGCACCCCAGCAAGCCAATGCCGCTCCCGTTCCGGCAACGCCGACCTTCATTCCGTTCTCGACCGTCGGCAGCGCACCGCTCGACGCTTCGGAACTGGCAACTGCTGCCGAACCGCCCATTCCGCTGATGAAATCCGAGACGCTGCGCGTCGCGACGGCCGCGGCCCTGCCGAGCGGCGACGCGGTTACCGCGCTGGCTGCCCTCACCGACGCTCCGGTTCCGATGCCGCCGCTGCAGACGACGCAGCACCAGCCGGCCGTGGCGCTGACCGCCTATGCCCCGACCAATGATGCGCCCGCCATCGGCCTCGGTCGTCCGGTCATAGCCTCGCTGGCCCCGGCAACGACGGGCTCCATTCCGCCCGCAGCAGCCGGCAAGCTGCCGGTCCTGACGTCGGTCGGTAATCCCATGCCCACCGAGCTCACCGCCCTGCCGGGCACCGAAACCCAGATCGCGAGCCTCTTCTCCGGCACCTTCTCGGCCGCCCAGAGCGCGCAGGAGGCCGATCTTGTCGCCGCGCTGAACAACCACGTTGCCAAGCCCGTCCCCGCCGATGGCATGCGCAAGCCCGCCCTCGTCGCCCCGGATTTTGAACACGTCGCCGACGTCTTCGCCGTCCCGGCAAGCCTGAGCTCGAACCACTTCGCTGTGATCTTCGATCGCGACGAGGCCGACTTTGACCCGACCCCGGAGATGGGCCGCTATGTCATCGTCATGGGTGCCGGCGATGACACAACCATGGGTGGCAACCGCCGTTTCGCACCGGCAAGCAACTAAAACGCCTCCCGGCGCCGCATCCGCGCCACTTTCTTTGATTTCAAGCGTTTGATGTGACCGGCACCCCCGCGTGCCGGTCACTTGCATTGGCACAACCACGAGCCTAAAGACTTCTGTGTTGCCGCCGCATCCCAAGGAGCCCCCGCTTGGCCGAAAAGCCGCAAACTCCGTTGCTCGACACGGTCAAATCGCCCGCCGACCTGCGCGCCCTGCCCCGCGAGCAGTTGCGCCAGCTTGCCGACGAACTGCGCACCGAAGTCATCGATGCGGTTGCCGTCGCCGGCGGGCATCTGGGCGCCGGCCTTGGCGTTGTCGAACTGACCGTGGCCCTGCACGCGGTTTTCGATACCCCGCATGATCGCATCATCTGGGATGTCGGCCATCAGGCCTACCCGCACAAGATTCTCACCGGCCGCCGCGGCCGCATCCGCACGCTGCGTCAGAAGGATGGCCTTTCCGGCTTCACCCGTCGCGCCGAAAGCGAATACGACCCGTTCGGCGCCGGTCACTCCTCGACCTCCATTTCCGCAGGCCTCGGCATGGCGGTCGCCAGCGAGCACATGGGCACGCCGCGCAATGTCGTTGCCGTCATCGGCGATGGCGCGATGTCCGCGGGCATGGCCTATGAAGCCATGAACAATGCCGGCGACATGGATGCGCGCCTCGTCGTCATCCTAAACGACAACGACATGTCGATCGCCCCGCCAACCGGAGCGCTGCGCGCCTATCTCGCCCAGCTCGTGTCGAGCCCGGCCTATCGCGGCACGCGCGACGCAGCCAAGTCCGTCGTCAGCAAGCTGCCACAGTTCCTGCACGAACCGGCCCGCAAGACCGAAGAATTCGCCCGCTCCTTCATCACTGGCGGCACGCTCTTTGAAGAGCTCGGCTTCTACTATGTCGGCCCGATCGATGGCCACAACCTCGACCATCTGCTCCCCGTACTCGACAATGTGCGCGAAATGGAAAAGGGCCCGGTCCTGATCCACGTCGTGACCAAGAAGGGCAAGGGTTATGCGCCGGCGGAGAACTCGGCCGACAAATATCACGGCGTCAGCAAATTCAACGTCATCACCGGCGCCCAGACCAAGACGCCGTCGAACGCGCCTTCCTATACCTCGGTCTTTGCCGAAACCCTGATCCAGGAAGCCAAGAACGATCCGCGCGTCGTCGCTGTCACCGCCGCCATGCCCTCGGGCACCGGCCTCGACAAATTCGCCGAGCTGTTCCCCGATCGTATCTATGACGTCGGCATTGCCGAGCAGCACGCCGTCACCTTTGCGGCGGGCCTTGCCAGCGAAGGCATGCGCCCCTTCTGCGCCATCTATTCGACCTTCCTGCAGCGCGCCTATGATCAGGTGATCCACGACGTGGCCATCCAGGGCCTGCCGGTGCGCTTCGCCATCGACCGCGCCGGCTTTGTCGGCGCCGACGGCCCCACCCATGCGGGCAACTATGACAACGCCTATCTCGGCGCCATTCCCGGCATCGTGCAGATGGCGGCAGCCGACGAGGCGGAACTCCGTCATATGGTTGCAACTGCCGCCGCTCACGACGCGGGCCCGATCAGCTTCCGCTATCCGCGTGGCGACGGCATGGGCGTCGACATGCCCGCCCGTGGCGAAATCCTCAAGATCGGCAAGGGCCGCATCGTGCGCGAGGGCAGTACCATCGCGCTCCTCTCCTACGGCACCCGCCTGGGCGAAGTGCTCGCTGCCGCCGACAAACTCGCAGCCCTCGGCCTCAACCCGACGGTTGCCGATGCGCGGTTCCTGAAGCCGCTCGACGAAGAACTGATCACCCGCCTCGCCCAGACGCACGACGTGCTGATCACCACCGAAGAAGGCGGCCTTGGCGGCTTTGGCAGCCATGTCGCGACCTTCCTTGCGTCCAATGGCCTCCTCGATGGCAAGGTGCGTTTCCGCCCGCTGATGATCCCGGATCGCTTTGACGAGCATTCGAGCCAGAACGACATGTATGCCGCCGCCGGCCTCGACCGCCACGGCATCGTCCAGACCGCTCTC
>NZ_JAFKHD010000073.1 GCF_017307565.1 Devosia sp. | reverse complement strand
GAGCGCCTCGGCGGGGTCAATCTTTCGGCCGAAAAGGAAGCCGAAGAGGTTCAGGAAAAGCTCGACACCATGGTCGCCGACCGCGACGACCTCATCGAAGCCATCGCCAAACTGCGCTCGGGCATTGCCGCGCTCAACCGCGAGGGGCGCGCCCGCCTCTCCGAAGCCTTCGGCAAGGTGAACGCCTTCTTCCAGGAGCTTTTTACCTCGCTCTTCGGCGGCGGCACGGCCGAATTGACCTTCGTTGAAAGCGACGACCCGCTCGAAGCCGGCCTGGAAATCATCGCTCGCCCCCCGGGCAAGAAGCCGCAGACCATGACGCTGCTCTCCGGCGGCGAACAGGCGCTGACAGCCATGAGCCTGATCTTTGCTGTTTTCCTCACCAATCCCGCGCCCATCTGCGTGCTCGACGAAGTCGATGCCCCGCTCGACGACGCCAATGTCGAGCGCTTCTGCAACCTCCTCGACAATATGCGTCAGCGCACCAGCACGCGCTTCCTCGTCATCACGCACAATCCGATCACCATGAGCCGCGTCGATCGCCTCTTCGGCGTCACCATGGCAGAGCGCGGCGTCTCCCAGCTGGTCTCGGTCGACCTACAGACCGCCGAAAGCTTCCTCGACGTCGTCTGAGGCTATGTTCGTTCGGGCTTAGCGCCGCCGGGATCGGCGCCCACGAGAGGCCGCCAACTCTGCGAGCCCATCGTCTCATGCAGATCTGCACCCCTCGGGAATCTCTTCGTCAGCCATGACTCCACCACAATTGAGCTGTGGACAGCATGCCGCACCCTTGGATTTCGTAAAAATCCACCAGCAAATCAAAGACTTACCAGATCGTTACGCGCCTTGACACTATTTAGGGCCACCACTATGTTGCGCCCGACCTGAAAAGGCGCCCGGAATGTGCCGGGTTAGGCAGGCCGAGGGGAGTAAGCGGATGCAACAACCGCCCAAAAACCAAAGCCAGTCAAAAAACAGTGAAGTGACGCGCGATCTCGCATCGCGAATTGCTTCAGCCAAGCGGGAACAGGACCTCAAGGACGGCAGAGCCTCGAGGGATGCTTCCGGCGACATGAACAGCATGGCGCGCGGAATGCGAATCGCCACTGAGTTCATTGCCGCAATTCTGGTGGGGACCGTTATCGGTTATCTCATCGATCTTGGCCTCGGAACCAGTCCGTGGGGACTGCTCACCCTTTTCATGGTGGGCTTCGCCGCTGGTATCCGTAATGTCATCCGCGTGGTGACAGAATTAAACGCCGCAGCGCTTTTGCCGTCGAAGACCGACGCAGAGGCCGACAAGCGGACCGATAGTTGACGACGCTTAGAGGGCTCCATGGCCGGTACTGACCCGATCCACCAGTTTGTCATCTATGATATTTTCCCGATTCACCTCGGCGATGAGGCTGCGGGTTCCGCCCTCAATCTCTCCTTCACCAATTCCGCCCTGTTCATGGTCGCGACGGTTGCCGTCCTGACCGCGTTCATGGTGCTTTCGGCCTCGCGTTCGTCGCTGGTGCCGAGCCGCTTCCAGCTTGCCGGGGAGCTATCCTACAGTTTCGTTGCCAATATGTTGCGAAGCTCGGCGGGCAAGGAAGGGATGAAGTTCTTCCCCTTCGTGTTCTCGCTGTTCGGCTTCGTGCTCGTTGCCAACCTCCTGGGCATGTTCCCCTACTTCTTCACCGTGACCAGCCACATCATCGTCACCGCAGCCCTGGCGCTGCTCGTGATCTCGGTGGTGATCCTTTATGGCTTCTTCCGTCACGGCTTCAAGTTCCTCAAGCTTTTCGTTCCCGCCGGCGTCCCTGCCTATGTGCTGCCCATCGTCGTGCCGATCGAGATCATCTCGTTCCTGTCGCGTCCGATCAGCCTTTCGGTCCGACTCTTCGGTAACATTCTGGCCGGTCACATCACTCTAAAAGTGTTCTCCGGTTTCGTGGTCAGCCTTGGTGCCCTTGGCGCTCTCGGTTGGCTTGGTGCCGTGCTGCCGCTCATCATGACGGTTGCGATCACGGCACTCGAACTACTCGTGGCAGTTGTGCAGGCCTATGTGTTTGCAGTTCTGACCTCGATGTACCTCAACGACGCGGTCCACCCGTCACACTAAGACGTTGAGTCCCTCAAACGGCGGCTTTTCGCCGGCAATACTTTGACCCTCGAAAGGACAAACAAATGGATGTTGAAGCCGCAAAGATGATCGGCGCTGGTATCGCAACCCTGGGCATGGCTGGTGCCGCCCTCGGCGTGTCGAATATCTTCGCAAACTTTCTCTCGGGTGCACTGCGCAACCCGTCCGCAGCACCGAGCCAGACCGGTAACCTGATTTTCGGTATGGCCATGACCGAAGCTCTGGGCATCTTCTCGTTCCTGGTTGCCCTGATCCTGCTGTTCGTCGCCTAATAGCGACTGCACAAGACTATCGCAGCCGGACAATCGGTTCGGCTGCGGTTTTATTCGGCCTTAGGCCGGATGACCGGATTTAACGGGATCCCGACCAGATGGTAACGCAAGCCTACGCAGAAGAAGCGGTAACTCCGGCAGAGGGCCACGATCCGACCGCCGACACCCATGCCACGACCGAGGCACATGGTGGCGACGGACACTCGGACGTTTTCCCGCCATTTGATCCTGCGACCTTCCCCAGCCAGTTGCTCTGGCTCGCCATTTCCTTCGCTGCGCTCTACATTTTGATGAGCAAAGTCGCCCTGCCAAAGGTCGGCTCCACCATCTAAAAGCGCCAGTCGACAATCGACGCGGATCTCGCGGCGGCTGATGCCGACCGTCAGAAGACCGACGCCGCAATCGCTGCCTATGAAAAGGCCCTCGCCGAAGCAAAGGCCAATGCCCAGGGCATCGCCAATGCCAGCCGCGAAGCCATTCAGGCCGATCTCGCTGCCAAGCGCAGTGCTGCCGAAGCCGATCTTGCCGGCAAGGTCAGCGCCGCAGAAGCCCGCATCGCCACCACCAAGGCCGAAGCGCTCACCCATGTCGACGAGATCGCTGCAGAAACGGCCCAGGCCGTTGTCAGCCAGATCGTTGGCGATGTCTCCTCCGACAGCGTTCGCGCTGCCGTTGCCAAGGTTAAGGGATAAGCGCCATGCCCGAATGGATGGATAACAGCTTTTTCGCCCTTGTCGGCCTCATCGCTTTCATCGGCGTGCTGATCTATGTCGGCGTTCCCCGCATCATCGGCGGCATGCTCGACAAGCAGATCCAGAAGATTGAAGCTGATCTCAGCGAAGCCAAGCGCCTCCGTACGGAAGCCGCCGCCCTGCTCGTCGAATATGAGCAGAAGCGCGTCGCTGCCGAAAAGGAAGCCGAAGGCATCGTGACTGCGGCCAAGGAAGAGGCCGTGCGCCTCACCGCCGAAGCCCAGGCATCGCTGGCCGACCTCGTCGCCCGCCGCACCAAGTCGGTGGAAGACAAGATCGCCCAGGCCGAAGCCCAGGCCATTGCCGAAGTCCGCGCCCGCTCGGCAGATCTCGCCGTCGAAGCTGCTCGTGTCGTCCTCACCGACGAAATGAACAAGAATGGCGGCAAGGTGGTCGACAAGGCCATTGCCGATGTCGCTGGTCGCCTCAACTAAGGCACCCCACATTTTCTGAATTAAAAGGCGGTCCTCCGGGGCCGCCTTTTTTGTTTCTGTCCCCAGGCGTACCAAGCCCACCCGAATTGCCACGGCGAACTCGGTGTCCCCCTCGCCCCTTGCGGGAGAGGGACAGATTTTCTGCGTTCAGCAGAAAATCAGGGTGAGGGGTCTCTCTCCTCCGCACCGACGGGAATTGGATGCACCGGAAGAATACCCCTCATCCGCCGCTTCGCGGCACCTTCTCCCGCAAGGGGAGAAGGGAAGACGGTGATACTATTCAGCACCGAGCAAACTCGATGCCCCCCGTGAACATCCCAACTCTGCGCGTTGACGCCCCCCAAATTCTCCCCCATGGTGGCCTCGACTGCGGGAGAGACTGGCTGAAAACGCCAGCGCCGAAGGAGCAACCGCCCCGGAAACTCTCAGGCAAAAGGACCGCAGTCAGGTCACAACTCTGGAAAGCAGGCTCTGCAAGGGGCCTCCCCGAAGGTAGCAACCGGCGCTCAGCCGGGAAATCTCTCAGGGCAAGGACAGAGGGGGCACGCACTCCGCACCGGTTGCGGAGCCTTGTCGTGTCGCCTTGAACCAGAGAGTGCCCATGGCCGAAGCCTCTACCGAAGTCCTCAAGCATA
>NZ_JAFKHD010000072.1 GCF_017307565.1 Devosia sp. | reverse complement strand
CTTCGCCGGCCATATATGGGATCGCCGCGACGCCGCCGGTCGCATGGGCGCGACAGCCTGCGTCGTCGTCAACCGCTTCATTCCCTACTATGAGCGCACCGGCAATTGGGAGGCCATGGCCTGGTGGGTACACGACCACCTGCCCTATTCCGATATGGAGTTCTTCCCAAAATTCGCGGCCTTCAATCTGCAATGGCGCGAAGACCCCATCCGCGCCATCTACAGCTACATCCCCCCACGCCGCGGCCGCCTGACCGAACCCAGCAAACCCAATTGGGCGGGGAGGCACGATGAAGCCTACGCGACGATGCTGGCCGAGCTAAACCTCAAATAGCCTCCGCACCACGTCTTCAGCGGACAGGGCAGTTACAAAAAATCAGCCCGATGCGGCGTGAACACGTCAACCAGCCGGCCCTTTTCCAGCGCCACGACGCCGTGCACCAACCCGGATGGCACGATGAAACTGCCGCCCTGACCCACAACCTGGGTCTTGCCGTCGATCGTCACCTCAAAACTGCCTTCGGCGACATAGCTCACCTGAATATGCGGATGGCTATGCGGCGCGCCGATTGCGCCCTTTTCAAAACCGAACTCGACCTGCATCACCTCAGGTGTGTAGATCAGCACCCGGCGCGTATTGCCGGGCGCCAGTTCGGTCCATTCGGTTTCCCCTGCTTGGGCGAAAAACTTCTGTTCAGTCATGAGATCACCTTGCGAGCCAGCCGCCGTCGACGGGGATGACGGCGCCATGCATGTAGTTGGAAGCCGGTGCCAGCAGGAACACTGCCGCATCGCCAATGTCGGACGGCACACCCCAGCGCCCCGCCGGGATACGCCCGAGGATGGACGCGGATCGATCAGGATCGTTGCGCAGCGCCTCGGTATTGTTGGTCTCGATATAGCCGGGCGCAATGGCATTCACATTGATGCCCTTGGCTGCCCATTCATTCGCCAGAAGGCGGGTAATGCCCAACACGCCGCTCTTGGAGGCGGTGTAGCTCGCCACCCGAATGCCGCCCTGAAAACTCAGCATCGATGCAATGTTGACGATCCGGGCCGGCCGATCTCCGGCTAGCGCCTTGCGGCCCATGGACTGGGCGAGGAAGAACATCGTCTTGAGATTGATGTCCATCACCGCGTCCCAGTCGTCTTCGGTGAAATCCACTGCATCGACCCGCTTGATGATCCCGGCATTGTTGACGAGGCCATCAATCGGACCATGCCGATCCCAGGCGGCGTCAAACATGGCCTGCGCTTCCTTGGTCGAACCCAGATCGGCCCGCACCTCGGCGAACTCCGCGCCCTCTTTGGCCATCAACGCCGCGGTTTCAGCCATCGAAGAACGGCCAACCCCAATCACTCGGCCACCAGCCCGGCCGATGGACAGGGCGATGCCCTGCCCAATGCCGGTATTGGCGCCGGTGACCATCAACGTCTTGCCTGAAAGACTGAATGCACTGAGATCCATCAGCGCAGGTCCGTCATTTCGACCTTCTCGACATCGGTATAGTCGACGTTGTCGCCGGCCATGGCCCAGATGAAGGTGTAGGAGCCCGTGCCCGCGCCGCAATGGATCGACCAGGGCGGCGAAATGATCGCCTGCTCATTGCGCACGATCAGGTGGCGACTTTCATCCGGCTCGCCCATAAGGTGCACGACGAAGGCGTCCGGCTTCATGTCGAAGTAGAGATAGGCCTCCATCCGGCGGTCATGCACATGCGCTGGCATGGTGTTCCACAACGAGCCCGGTGCAAACTTGGTGAGGCCGACGACGAGTTGGCAAGTCTTGACGCTATCCGCATTCACATACTGGAAAATAGAACGTTCATTGGCCGTCTCGCGCGCCCCCAGATCAAGCCGCTTGGCAGATGACTGCTGCAGCAATTTGGTCGGGTGCGAGGTATGGGCCGGTGCGCTGAGAAGGTAAAACTTCGCGCCGGCACCGCTGAAGCGCACGTCCTTGGCACCCATGCCGACATAGAGCATGTCCTGGCTGCCCACGACATGCGCGGTGCCATCGACGGAAATGGTCCCCGCCGCCCCGATATTCACCGCGATCAACTCGCGGCGGTCGAGGAAATTTGCGGTGCCGGTGGGCTTGATGGTTTCGAGCACCAGCTCGCCGCCTTCCGGCACGGCGCCGCCCACGGCCATGCGGTCATAGTGCGTATAGGTCCAGCGCACGGCCCCGGTCGCAAAGAGATCGTCGATCAGGAAGTTTTCGCGCAGTTCACCCGTGCCCATGCCGGCCGCCCCGGCTGGGTCGATGGCAAAACGGATGTCGAACTCGGTGCTCATGGCGTCTCCGGCAAGTCTATACGTAGGAAAGGATCAATGCCCGGCCTGCTGGGCGAGGCGGGCGCGATAGCGGTCCTGGCTACGCGAGAGGTGCTCGCGCATGGCCTCCCTCGCGCCATCGGCATTCTGCGCCGAAATGGCGAGCAGGATGCGCCTGTGCTCCTCGTGGAGCCCGGCCTGGTATTCGAAGGTGAGAACGCTTTCCGTGCCCCAAGGCGAGGCCACGTCGCAGGGAATGGTGCGACTGCCCAGCGCATCGAGCACTTCGATGTAAAAGGGATTGTTGGTCGCCGCAGCGATGGCGCGGTGAAAGGCAAAGTCGGATTTACCCGTCGGATTGCCCGATTTGAGCAACCGGCCAAACTCGTTCCAGGCCTCGAGAATGGCAGCCTCCTGACTGGCGCTGCGCCGCTGCGCGGCAAGCCCGGCCGACTCGATCTCGATGCCCATGCGCACTTCCAGCACATTGAGGGCCACCGAGATCTTGTTGGAGCTTTCCCCACCGATGGCGGTGAACGCGCTGGCGGCACTCGCCATGACGAACACCCCTGCCCCCTGACGCGGCTGCACCGTGCCATCGGCGGCGAGCGCCGCAATGGCCTCGCGCACCACGGTTCGGCTCACCCCGAAATGCACGGTCAGCTGGTTTTCCGTGGGCAGTTTGGTTCCCGGCCCGAATTCGCCGGTCCCGATGCGCTTGCGCAGCGCATCGATGACCATGTCGGCGAGTTTGGGCTTTCGTGTGGGCGGGGTGATTTCGTTGAGAGACATGGTGATTACCGGAACAGACTCGGCAGCCAGAGGGAGAGAGCAGGAATGTAGGTCACAAGGCCAAGAACCACGAGACCCGCCGCGTAGAATGGCCACACGCTCCGCATGGCCTCCCACACGGTTATCTTGCCCACCGCCGCGGCCACGAACTGCACGGGTCCAAGGGGCGGCGTGTTGAGGCCTATGCCCAGGTTCAGGATCATGATCACGCCGAAATGCACGGGATCGACACCGAAGGCCGAGACCATGGGCAGGAAGATGGGCGTCGTGATGACGATCAGCGGCCCCATATCCATGAACGTACCGAGCAGAAGCAGCATCACATTGATGAGCAGCAGCACCATGAGCGGGTCGGTCGTCAGGTGCGAAATGGCATCGGTCAGGATCGGCGCGACCTTGAGATAGGCCATGAGCCAGCCGAAGGACGCCGCGGCGCCGATGATGAACAGCACCATGGCCGTGGTCCGCACCGCGCCGGTGACGCAGTGGACGAACTCGCGGAAACTCAGCGAGCGATAGACCAGCAGCGTTACCAGCAGCGCATAGAGCACGGCGATACACGAGCTTTCCGTCGCCGTGAAAATACCCGAGCGCACCCCGCCGAAGATGATGACGATCAGCATCAGCCCCGGGATCGAGATCAGAAAATACTGAAACGCCTTGGCAAAGCCCGGAAAGGGCTCGGTCGGATAGCCGCGCTTCACCGCCACGATATAGGCAGTGATCATCAGCGCCAGGGCCAGCAAGAGCCCCGGAATGATGCCCGCGGTAAAAAGATCCGCGATGGAAATGCGACCGCCGCCCGAGAGCGAATAGATGATCATGTTGTGGCTGGGCGGCAGCAGCAGCGCGATCAGCGCCGCCATAGAGGTGACGTTGACCGCATAGTCAGCGCCATAGCCGCGCGCCTTCATCTGCGGGATCATGATGCCGCCGACAGCGGCCGCTTCGGCCACGGCCGAACCGGAAATGCCGCCAAAGAGCGTCGAGGCGGCCACGTTGACCTGCCCAAGGCCTCCCCGCACGTGGCCGATAATTGACCCCGCAAACTGGATGATACGGGCAGCAATGCCACCCCGCATCATCAGGTCGCCGGCGAAGATGAAGAACGGAATGGCCATCAGCGTAAACGCCGAAACGCCGGAATTGAGCTGCTGGAACACCACGATGGCGGGG
>NZ_JAFKHD010000067.1 GCF_017307565.1 Devosia sp. | reverse complement strand
ATGCGTGGCGACGTCGCCAAGCTGGTGAAGGATCTCAATGTACCCGTCGTGCGCTACCCCGGGGGTAACTTCGTTTCCGCCTATAACTGGGAAGATGGCGTCGGACCGCGTGAGGAGCGCCCGGTTCGTCTCGATCTCGCCTGGCATACTTCGGAAAGCAACGCCGTTGGCGTGCACGAATTTGCCGATTGGTGCGCCACTGTTGGCACCGAGATGATGCTGGCCGTGAACCTTGGTTCGCGCGGCGTCGACGAGGCTCGTAACTTCCTCGAATATGTCAATCATCCCGGCGGTTCATACTGGTCCGACCTGCGCATTAAGAATGGTCGCAAGGAGCCGTGGAACGTCAAAATGTGGTGTCTCGGCAACGAGATGGACGGCCCATGGCAGGTCGGCCACAAGGACGCGCACGAATATGGCAAGCTCGCCGCGAATACTGCGCGCGCCATGCGCATGTTCGATAAGAACCTCGAACTGATCGTCTGCGGTTCGTCGAACTCGGATATGCAGAGCTATCCCGATTGGGAACGCATCGTCTTGGAGCACACCTATGATCACGTCGATCACATCTCGCTCCACATGTATTTCGCCAATCGCGACGACAATACCCCGAACTATCTCGGGCTGAGCGAAAAGCTCGACACCTATATCGAGACCGTCGCTTCGACGATCAAGCAGGTGAAGGCCAAGCGCAAGTCGAAGAAGGATGTCTATATTTCTTTCGACGAATGGAACGTCTGGTATCATTCCAACAAGAAGGATCGCGAGATCCTCGACGGCAATGGCGGCTGGCCGCATGCGCCGGGTCTTCTCGAAGATATTTATAACTTCGAAGACGTGCTGATGGTGGGATTGATCCTCAACACCTTTATCCGACGCTCGGATGTGGTGAAGATCGCCTGTATCGCCCAGCTCGTAAACGTGATCGCGCCGATCATGACGGAAAAGGGTGGGCCTGCCTGGGCGCAGACGATTTACTACCCGTATTTCTTCGCTTCGGTGTTTGGTCGCGGTACGGCGCTGCAGCTTGTCACCAATTCGCCGGGCTATGAAACGACGCATGCCAAGGACACGGCCTATGTCGACGTTTCCGGCGTACACAATGAAGAGGAAGGCACGCTGAGCTTCTTCCTCGTCAATCGCCACACCAGCGAAAGCATCGAGACGGAAGTGAGCCTGCAGGGCTTTGCCGGCGGCACCGTGATCGACCACCAGGTGATGACGCATCCGAACTTGAAGGCCGTCAACACGGCCAAGAACCAGGATGAAGTGAAGCCGAAGAAGGGCGAAGGCGCCAAGGTTGCCGATGGCAAGCTGAGCGTAAAACTGCCGCCCTATTCGTACCAGATGGTGCGGGTGAAGCTGTAAAGCCTCGGGCCAGAAGGGCCCCCTCACCCGGCCTTTCACCAAGGTGCATTGCGCCGCGACTTGGCTAGCAGACTGTTAACACCACCGGACTCCCACCGGTGGAAATGGGGACGCATCGGCAACGATGTGTCCCTGTTTATTTTATATCATGTTTTCCGATTTGTATCATTAAAGCGATTGACAACCCCTGCCCCCTGTTTAAGTATGACTTATGACGGCACTGGAGGGTGCCGGGAGCGAAATGCGGGAGGCATTTCGCCAAGGGAGGACACAGAATGGATAGACGCAGTTTCCTGATCGGAACGACAGCGGTTGGCGCATTGATGGTCGCCGGCAAGGGCCTGGCCTTTGCACAGGAAGCCGGGGGCACCGCCCCGGATCTGGCGCAGTTCCCGCGCAATGAAACGGTCATCGTGCACAATCCCGAGGGGATCATCCGCAACCCGGCATGGTTCAACCTCTGGGCCGTGGGCGCGGGCAATGGCACGTCGAACGGCCTGCACCAGCTGACCACCGACACGCTCTGGTTCATCGATCCCGATGCCGGCGTCGAAGGTGCCAGCGAGAATGCGGTCTACAATTCGCTCGCCGACGACCTCTGGCAGTATAATGAAGACTTCTCGGAAATGACCGTGAAGCTCAAGCAGGGCATTTTCTGGAGCGACGGCGTCGAGTTTACCGCCGACGACGTGGTGTTCACGGTGCAGAAGCAGGCGGCAACGCCCGGCACGCCTTACAATGGTGCCTTCTCGAACCAGGTCGCCGAAGTCACTGCACCGGACAAATACACGGTGCACTTCAAGCTCAACAAACCCAATTCCCGCTTCCATGCGCTGTTCTCTGTGCGCTGGACCGCCGCCTGGATCATGCCCAAGCATGTCTATGAGGGCGTCGAAGACATTCTCAGCTATGACGCGAACCCGCCCGTCAGCATCGGGCCGTACACGCTGCACTCGTTCGATCCGAACGGCACCTGGTACATCTGGCAGAAGCGCGAAGACTGGCAGCGCACGGCGATGGGCATGATTGCCGAGCCGAAGCCAAAATATGTCATCTACCGCAACAATATTTCGACCGATAACCGCCTGATCGAGATCCGCAACGGTAATCTCGACATGGTGCACGACCTGACGCCGGAAGGCACGTTCTCGGTGGTGCAGCAGGATCCGCAGATCCAGGGCTGGTTCCCGGGCTTCCCCTATGCCCATCCCGATCCGACGCTGGTGATGGCGATCTTCAACCACCAGAACCCCAAATTCCAGGACAAGCGCGTCCGCTGGGCTCTGGCGCTGATGCTCGATGCACGCGCCATGTCGATGGCGTCCTATCGCGGTGCGGCAACGCTCTCGGCCATTTCGGTGCCGCCGACCGGTACGCATCCGCGCGACTACCATGCGCCGCTGCAGGAATTCCTGACCAACTACGAGATCGACACCGGCACCAGCAAGGTGAAGCCGTACGATCCCAATATCGGCATGCAGATTGCCGATATGGTGCGCCCACAATTCGGCGATGCCGTGCCGACCGACGAAGCGGCGATCCGCAACGCCTTCGGCTATGGCTGGTGGAAGCAGAACATTCCGGCAGCGGAAGAACTGCTGACGGCAGCCGGCTTCACCAAGAACGGCAACCAGTGGATGCAGCCTGATGGCACGCCCTTCACCTTCTCGGTGATGGTACCGCAGGAAGGCGTGGTCAACCGTCTCGGCGTGATCATTGCCCAGACCTGGGCCCAGAACGGTATCGGCGCGCAGGCCGAAGTCGACGCCGACACCTGGGGCCGCCAGCGCGTGGGCAACTACGAGTGCAATATCGCCTGGGCCGTGGAAACCTGGGGCGGTCACCCCGACCTGTCGTTCTTCATGGACAGCTACCACTCGGCCTATGTCGCTGCGCCTGGCGCCTCGCAGCCTGACCGCAACTGGATGCGCTGGAAAGATCCGCGTCTCGACGAAATCATCGAGAAGATCCGCGGTATCGACTTCAACGATCCCAAGGGCATCGAATACGGCCATGACTTCGTGAAGCTGCATCTCGAAGAAATGCCGAACATTCCGATCATGGCCTACAACGTGTTCTCCATCCAGTCGAACAAGTTCTGGACCGGCTGGCCGAACGCCGAGAAGAACTATGCGAACCCGGTGACCAACTGGTCGAACGGTCGGTACATCTTCACCCAGATTGCGCCGGTGGCTGGGGCGTAAAGAGCGTTCTCCCGAGTGGCGTGGTGCAAGCCACGCTGCTTTGGGGGCTTCGAGCCGCCCCATCGGGCAAATCGCTCCAGTGGAGCGATTTGAGGCGAGAAGGCCATGAGAGCTGCGCTCGAATGGCCGGGTGGTTTGAAGCTCCTCACATTTGAAGGCTGGCTTGGCTCACGGCCGGCGGGAGATGGGGCCCGGCCTGCGCCGGGGTGACAGCCGGTGGATGAAACAAGCTCCTCTGCGGAGGAAAGATACCCCTCACCCTGATTTTCTGCTGAACGCAGAAAATCTGTCCCTCTCCCGCAAGGGGCGAGGGGAGATCTGGTGGGTGGGGCGACATAGCGGCTCACGAGAAATCGCGGACCGCACTAGGCACGGACGGTTGAGGAATCCGTATGCAAGGTTATCTCTATTTCGTGGCGAAGCGCGCGCTGCTGATGTTGGCGGTGATATTCTTCGGCGTTTCGGCCATGTTTCTCGTGACGTATCTCTCGCCCATCGACCCTGTGGAACAGGTGTTGGGGCGACTTTCGGCCAGATCGAACCTGTCGCCCGAAGCCATTGCTTCGACGCGCGAGGCGCTGACGGCGATGTTCGGGACCGGGCAGCCGATGCTGACCCAGTATTTTAACTTCTGGACACGGCTGCTGCATGGTGACCTCGGCGCTTCGCTGATGGCCTTCCCGACGCCC
>NZ_JAFKHD010000066.1 GCF_017307565.1 Devosia sp. | reverse complement strand
TCAGAATTTGCCGGATCAACCGGCATTCGGAGGATTATTGCATGAAGTGGTTCGCACCTGCTGCCGTCGGGGCATTGATGGCCTTTGGTCTTGTCGGTCAGGCTCAAGCCGAGGGTAACCTAGCCTCCAATGCGACCCGCCTCCCGGATCTGGCGATCAATAGCGAAACGCTGACCTTCTCGCAAACCCGGTTCGAGCTCGAAACCGGAAAATACTACCGGCTGCGCCTGGTGCATGACGGCGGCGAAGAGCTGGCTGTCGTTGCCCCCGAACTGTTCCGCAATTCCTGGATCAACCAGGTCGTCATCAACGATCTCGAGGTCAAACCCTACGGCCTTTACAGCGTCGAGTTCGACGATGAAGGCACGATCGATATCTGGTTCGTGCCGGTCCGCCCGGGCGAATACAAGTTCTGGGCCGATGGCTATCAGGATCGCGGCCTCTCCGGCACTTTCGTGGTGAAATAACCATGAGAGGAATTGTCGCTTCGGCGCTTGGCGCGCTGTGTCTTCTTGCGACGGTGCCATCGGCTTTTGCCGCTGGCACCGGCCTCATTTTCGTGTCGAACGAAAAGAGCCATGAGGTCGTCGTGCTCAACGCCGACTATGAAATCGTCAAGCGCATCGAAACCTCGCGCCGGCCGCGCGATATGCATTTCAACAGCGACAAGACGCTACTGTATGTAGCCTGCGGCGATGATGACGTGATCGATATTATCGACGTCGCTTCGCTCGAAATCGTCGACAATATCCTGACTGGACCCAGCCCCGAGGTTTTTGCCTTTTCCCCGGACCAGAAACAGCTCTTCGTTTCCAACGAGGAAGATTCCCGGCTCGAAGTCATCGACATGGAAAGCCGGATTTCGGTGATGGACATCCCCACCGGGGCGGAGCCGGAAGGCGTGTTGGTCATGCCCGACGGCAAGACCGCCTATGTGACCTCGGAAGTCGCGGACATGGTCCATGTGGTGGATGTCGCGACCGGCGCCGTCACCAAGAATATCCTCGTCGGCACGCGCCCGCGCCGCTTCATCCTGACCCCGGACGGGTCCGAACTTTGGGTCAGCTGCGAGCTTTCGAGCGAGATCTACATCATCGATACGGCCACCAACGAGATCAAGGGCGACAGCCTGATCTTCGTACCGCCGGGTTTCCGCGAGGAAGACGTGACCCCGGTGGGCATGGCGGTTACCAAGGATGGCAGCAAGGTGCTGCTGAGCCTTGGTCGCGCCAATCACATCGCCATCATCGATGCCAAGAGCCATGACGTGCTGAAATATGTGCTGGTGGGCAAGCGCGCCTGGTCGGTCGATCTTTCGAGCGACGAAAGCCGCGCCTATGTCGCCAACGGTCTTTCCGACGACATTACCGTCGTCGACATGGCCAGCATGACCCCCATCCAGTCCATTCCAGTAGGCCGGGTGCCGCATTCGGTTGTCATCGATGATTAGGCTTTTGGGGCTGACGGCACTGGCGCTGGGGCTTGGCTGCAGCACCGCAATGGCCCAGACGGCCGTCAGCATCGGCTATCTCGGCCTGACCGACGATGCCCGCTATGACCCTGAAGTGGTCTATACCCGTATCGAGATCGCGCCGGGCGGCAATCCGATCGACGGCGCGACCATGGGCGTAACCGATCTCAAGGTCGTTTCGGACGCCGTCGGGCAGACGGTCAGCCTCGATCATCAGGCGGCGGCGGATGCGGCGGCGCTCATCGCCAAGGTGGGCGAAATGTCTGCCGCCGGAGAGCACTTCATCATTCTCGACCTGCCCGCGGCGCTGGTCGACGAGGTTGCCGCGGCAACGACCAACCTGCCGGTGACGCTGATCAACGCAACGGCGCCGGAGGGTTTTCTGCGCACCCGCTGCTACCCCAATCTGCTGCACACAGCGGCGTCTGACCGCATGACCGCCGATGCCATGGTGCAATTGCTGCGCACGCGCAATTGGACGCGGGTGTTGATGCTGGTGGGGCCGCATGAGCGCGATGTCGCCATGGCGGCATCTTTCCGGGCCTCTGCCGAACGGCTTCGTCTCGATATCGTTGACCAGCGCCAGTTCACGCTCTCGACCGACCCGGCCAATCGCGAGGCGAACAATTCGCAGCTGATCACGGGCGGGGCCGACTACGACATCATCTACATTGCCGATAGCGAGGGCGAATACGCGCGCTACCTTCCCTATGACACGCAATTGGCAAGACCAATCATCGGCTCCACGGGCCTTGTCGCCAGCGAATGGCAATGGGCCTGGGATCGGGATGGTTCCACCCAGGTCACCGTGCGCTTCGAAGAATTGACCGAGGGCCGGCGCATGACCGGGCAGGACTGGGCCACCTGGATCGCCGCAAAGTCGATCGTCACCGCCTATGCCAAGGCGCGCTCGGATGATTACGAGGATATCGCCGCTTATTTGCGGAGTTCGCGCCTGCGCATTGACGGAGCCAAGGGGGTGCAGCTCAATTTTCGCGATTGGGACGGGCAGATGCGTATGCCGATCGTCCTTGCGACGCACAATGCGGTCATTGCCGAGGCGCCGCTCGCCGGCTTTCTGCATGAGACCAATACGCTCGACACACTGGGCACCGATCGGCCCGAGCACCAATGCCAGTAAGCATTGGCCAGCTCTGGCTTGGTCTATACGCCATCGCCTGGCGCGAGATCGCCAAATTCATGCGCCAGACCGAGCGGCTGTTGTCGGCGATCGTGCGCCCGGCTCTGTGGCTGCTGGTCTTTGCCACGGGCCTGCATGACCTGCTCGGCGTCTCCATCGTCGAGCCCTATCGCACCTATACCCCCTATCAGGAATATATCCTGCCCGGGCTTGCGGGCATCGTCGTGCTTTTCCAGTGCATGCAGTCGGCGCTGTCCATGGTTTATGACCGGGAGGCCGGCGTCATGCGGGTGATGCTGGTGTCGCCGCTGCCGCGCGGCTTCCTGCTCTTTGCCAAGATCATGGGCGCCACGGTGCTGTCCGTGCTGCAGGTCTATGCCTTCCTGATCCTGGCGCGGCTCTTCGGCTACCACTTTCCAGGGTTGGGCGATCTTTACATCCTGCCCGCCATCGTCCTTGCCGGGCTGATGCTTGGTGCCATCGGGCTTCTGGTTTCGGTCTATACGCCGAAAATCGAGAACTTTGCCGGGATGATGAACTTCGTCGTCTTCCCTATGTTCTTCCTGTCTTCGGCGCTCTATCCGCTCTGGAAACTGCGCGAGGCTGGTGCCGAGGCGATCTACTACGCGTCCCTCGCCAATCCCTTCACCCATACCGTCGAACTCATGCGGTTTGCGGCCTATGGCAAGATCAATTGGGTGGCTCTGCCGGTCGTGCTCGGGGTGACGATCGTGGCCTTCTTTCTGGCGGCACGGGGCTATGATCCGCAGGCTGGCACCATTCAGCGCGTCAAGCGCGCCTAGATATAGAAATGCCGGCAGCCCCACAGGGGCGCCGGCATGGAGAAGGAAGGCGAGCTACTTGATGAGGCCGTAGAACTCTTCAAACGTCGCGGCGACCTTGGGCGGCGTCTTCATTGCCTTCAGCGCTTCGAGGTTCGCCGGGGCTTCGCCCACAACGATCATGCCGACCATGCCCATGGCGTAGTGCGGGGCGCACTTATAGGCGTAGGCACCCTCGACATCGAAGGTCACGCTGAACTCTTCGTTGATCTTGCCCTTGAAGCTCACCGCGCCTTCGGGAAGCATGTCCTTGATGACTTCGGCATTGTGGCCCTTGTCGGTGGGAACGAACTTCACCGTGTCGCCGGGGGCGATCTGCAGGAATGCGGGTTCGAACACCATGGAACCGGCAGCGCCGCGGTTGAGCATCTGGACTTCGAATTCAGCGGCCGTCACAGCAAGGCTGGAAACGCTGAGAGCAGCAAAGGCCGCCATAGCAAAAATGGACTTCAAGACTGATCTCCTTGGCCACGCAATCTCTTGCCCGGCGTATTTTCCGCACGGCATGGCTTCAGGCACAGCCGCGATAGCGGCAAGACTACAGCCGCCCTATCGCCAAGTGGCCTATTTAGATCATTAGCAAATGTGCATTTGGGCCCCGGACAACTGGCCAAGTCGAGGGCTTTGACATCATATGGAACGATGGGACGCGCCGGAGGCAAGTAGGTCATTGAATAAGCGTTGGCGCACAGGCCTTTGTCTGTTGCCCATTCTCGTGACCGGCCTCGTTCTGGCCGGCTTCTATGTGGCCTCGATCGACCGGATTGCAGAGGCATCGGGACAGCTGGCGGTACTCAACCGCAAGCTCGATGCCGCAC
>NZ_JAFKHD010000065.1 GCF_017307565.1 Devosia sp. | reverse complement strand
ACGATGGTCAGGGCAATCATGATGGTGGAAACAGCGACCACGGACGGATCGGGCGAGAACTCAAGCTGGCCGTAGATCTGCACCGGCAGCGTGGTGACGGTAGGACCGCGCAGGAAGAGGGAGAGGACCGCCTCGTCGAACGAGATGTTGAAGGCAAAGAACGCGCCAGCGGCGAGGCCAGGAACACATTGCGGCACGACGACGAACCACAGGCGCTGCATACGATTGGCTCCCATGGTGCGGGCGGCTTCCTCGAGATGGGGATCGGACTCTGCGAGCACGGCCAGTGTGGTGCGCACTACATAAGGTAGGGCGATGACCGTGTGGCTGATGGCTAGGGCGAACGGAGAAACCGGTCCGAAGGCGGCGCTCCAGAACATCAGCATGCCGATAGCATAGATGATGGTGGGCAGCACCAGCGGCGAGAGGAAGAGGGTCGCCAGCAGGTCCGAAAACGGCAGTTGCCGGCGATGGATAGCGACGGCCGCACCCCCGCCAATGACGGTGGCAAACAGGGTGACCATGACGGCGATCTGAATGCTGATCCAGCCCGCGCCGAGATAGGCGTTGGACGAGAGGACCTGCTGATACCAACGCAGGCTCAACCCATTGGGCGGGAAGGCAATGAACTGGCTTTCGGAGACGGAGACCCCGACGACCACGATCAGCGGTGCGAGCAGAATCAGGCCGGTCAGTGCGATGAAAACGACGCCGGCGATGCGCAGCCAGGCAGGTACGGCCTTAACCATTCTTGGTCCCCGTCAGCTTGATGTAGGGCGCCAGCACCAGGAGAATACCGACGAAGAGAATGACGGCCTGGGCCGCTGCGAAGGGCCAGTCCGGCGTTGCGGTGACCGACTTGTAGATAGAGGCGGCGAGAACCTGAATGCGCGTGCCGCCCAGGAGGTTGGGGGTGACGAACGAGCTTGCCGAGAGCGTGAAGCAGAGGAGCGAGCCGGCGACGATACCGGGCAGAGCCAGCGGCAGCACGACGGTGCGGATGGTCTGGAGGAAGGAGCAGCCCATGGTGCGAGCGGCTTCTTCGAGGCGGCCATCGATGCGGGTGAGAACGCCGAGGATCGAAAGCGTCATGAAGGGCAGCAGAACCTGCACCATGCCGATGACGATCGCTGCTTCGGTCTGCATCAAGGCAAAGGTGCGCCCGACAAGGCCCATGTCGCGGAGGATTTCAGGGATCAGGCCGCTACGGCTCAGCAGTACCATCCAACCGAATGTACGGACGACGACGCTGGTCATGAGCGGCAGAATGACCATGACGACCAGCCAGAGGCGAGCCTTGGGGCCGACCTTGGTCATGATGTAGGCGAGCGGAAAGCCGATGGCGGCGCAGATGGCCGTGATCAGCAGTGACAGCCGCACGGTGCGCCAGAGGATGCCCAGATAGAATGGATCGGTCAGGAACCGCACAAAGTGGTCCAGTGTGGGGCCGTTCTCGCCTGAAATGCTGAGCAGCAGCATCTGGGCGATGGGCAGGAAAAACGCCAGCCCAAGCAACAGAAGGCCAGGCAGGGCCAGCAGCAGGTTCTCTGTGCGGTCGTTCATTCGTTGCGCTCTTATATGGGGCACTCGATCATGGTGCCGAGTGTTCGGTCTATCTGTAGGCCTCGTGGCGAGCATGTCGAGCCACGATATCCGGATGTCTCGTCGAGACTATCGTCAGTTCCATCGCTGGGCACCCCAAAGGGGGGCGCCGGAGCGGTGCCACGAAGAGATGGCAGGCCGGAAGTGTGGCGTCCGGGCCTCCGATCCAGTCTGCTGCCCGAGGGAGTAGCAGCGGACGCTTCGGAGGCCCGAACACCTTTCGTTTAGCGGGCGATTGCCTTGTTCCAGGCTTCAACCCATGCCGTACGGTTGGCTTCGATGGCGGCCGGGTCGAACCGGATCAGGCCAGCCACGCCGGCTTCGCCGTAGGCCACGTCTGCTGCAACTTCCGGGCTGAGCTCGGTCTTGGCATTAGTGGGCGAGTAGCGCAGCGCCTCGGCGAAGCACTTCTGGGCTTCGGGCGAGATCGACATGTCGATGAACTTCAGTGCGAGGTCGGTGTTGGGACGACCGGCAACGAGGTTCGCAGTGATGAAGCTGGCGGGAGTGCCTTCCGAACCCTGGGCGAAGCCCGAGGGGAGGCCGGCATTGCGCAGCGTGAAGGCGTAGTCGGAAGCGTAGGGCGCGATCCAGGCGTCGTTCTGGGCGAACTCCTGCTGGATTTCCGGCGAGGTCGACACGACGATAGCGCCGGCATCGAGCAGCTTGCCCACGGCGTCGAGGCCTGGCTGGATATTGGTGAGATCGCCGCCTTCAACCTGATTGAGCATCAGGAAGCTGAGCATGCCATAACCGTTCGAAATATCGGTGAGCACCAGATGCTCGCTATATTCGGGGTTGAGCAGATCGGTCCACTTGGACGGCGGCGTGGTGACGGCTTCGGTGTTGTAGACGAGGCCGATAGCCGCGATCGAATAGGCCGGGCCTTGGCCCTTGGCCAGATTTGCCTTGGCGAAGTCGTAGAGGTCAGCGGCATTGGTCAGGCTTGCCGGATCGATCGGGGCGAGCAGCCCCTCAGCTGCGCCGACGATTTCCTGGCCACCAGAGAAGTGGATCACGTCAAACTGCGGCGCATCTTTCTGCGCGCGCAGCTGTGCAAAGGCGTCAGCCGAATAGGCGGTGACGACATTGACCTTGGCGCCGGTTGCGGCTTCGAACGGGCCGATGACGCAGGTGCGGTGGGCCGCTTCGTAGGCGCCGCCGAAGGAGTTGATGGTGAGCGCGTTGTCTTGCGCGAAGGCGGTGGAGCCGAGAAGGGCAGAAATGCCCAGGACAGCAGTGCCGAAAGTCAGCTTCATTTGAGTCTCCCTTGCTGATGATGTGAGGCCGGGCGGGTGCGCCCGGCCAACGTTCCCTAGAGGCGGCCGAGCTCGACGGTCTTGGCGCCTTCGATACGGATCAGGCGGCACTGTTCGGCCACTGCGTCCAGGTTTTCGGTCATCTTGCCGAAATAGGTGCAGGGGATCCAACCAGTGGGGCCGAAGGTGCGGCCGCCGACGCCGTAGAACATGCCGATCTCCCAGAACTCGGTCGGGTCGATCTTGAAGAAGTTCTTCGGCTGGTAGTACCAGAGCAGCTCGCCGACTTCGGGAATGATCGTCTGGTTTTCCGGCGGCAGGGCGGTCGGGTCGAAATTGCGGTGCGACTCGGGCAGGCCCATCATGATCTCGGGACCCGAGAACATGGCGTGGGTGGCCTTCCACTGGATCGGCGTCTCAAGCGCATTCCACAGTGCTTCGCAAGTCTTGGGCGCGTTGTCCCAATAAAGCGTGATGATACCCTGAACGTTGGCATCAACGAATTTGAGATAGAATTTCTTGTCAGACATGGATGGCCATTAGTTAGTTTGGTCCCGTAATCAAAGGCCTTCACGCACCCCTGTCCAATTCCAAATCAAAATTCACGCGATAATGGATTTTTATCGCTTTGCGTAAGCCCGCGCGATTTCTCCGACTTCCCGCCAGAAGGCAAGGTCGTGTGGTCGCGTCTCCGGGCGCCATTCCGGGTGCCACTGGACTGCGAGGATTGGGGATGCGCCGGAGGGTGAGGAAATTGCCTCCACAACGCCGTCGGGGGCACGGGCATTGATCACAAGACCCTCGCCCAATTGACCGATGGTCTGGAAGTGGACGCTGTTGATGGCGACCGGCTTGTCGCCGACGATCCGCGACAGTGGCGTTCCCGGAACGGGGGTTGCCGTGTGCCCATAACCAAACATGTCATCGATCGAGACGCCGTCGGGAGCATGGTGCGCGAGGTCGGGCGGTTCGGCGTCGCGCTGGTCGGTCAGCGTTCCGCCAAGGGCCACGTTGATCTCCTGCAGGCCCCGGCAGATGCCAAAGACCGGCTTGCCCGCCGCAACGGCGGCCTTGATCAGCGCGTCGGACATTGCGTCCCGGGCCGGGTCGAATGGCGCACGGCCAGTGTCGGCGCCGTAGCGGAAGGGCTCGATATTGGAATTGCTGCCGGTCAGCAGGATCGCATCGAGGCGTTCGAGGATCGTATCGGCATTGTCGATCTGATCGATGCTGGGGCAGATCAGGGGCACGGCATCGGCATATTTGGCGACCGCGTCGACGTAGCGCGTCTTGACGGTATAGGCGTTCTCGCCCTCGACAATTCGATTGCAGGAAATGACCCCGATGACGGGTCTTCTGGTCATGGACATGGCGGTGTGGGGGTTGGGAAAGGCTCTTTCAAAAGTCGTTTTAG
>NZ_JAFKHD010000064.1 GCF_017307565.1 Devosia sp. | reverse complement strand
TAAGTCTTAAGACTTGGGAGAGTAGGTCACTGCAAGGTCTGCCAAAAACACGTAACCTCTTCACGATACATAACAAAAGCCCCGGTTCATAAGAACCGGGGCTTTTTGCGTTAAAACGCAACGGACAAACACACCAAAACCAGAACAGAGCCGAACCCGAAAGGGCCTTCATTTCCGCGTCTTCACAGAGCATCTCCGTCCGGACGTCGACGCGAGCTGCTGGTCTAAAATGAACAAAGAAAAGGCGGGCCTCTGGCCCGCCTTTTGCGTTTCTACCAAACGATTGGATGCGTTTGGCCGTTGGAAACATTGACGAAACCGTCTGGCGCCAGCGGCGAGGGGGCCACCAGTACCCAGCGCCAGGGCGAGCAGGTCAGCGTGGCGAACGCCAGGCGCTCGGGAAAACCTGGCCACCAGCGCGGCGAGAAGGTGGGTTCGTATATCCACTCGATCGTTTCGCCCTGCCGGTAGAGCTCGAGCATTTCCTTGTCGAGCTCGGGAGCGGGACGACAGGTCATCAGGCCACCGACTTCATAGCGCACGGTCGCAAGTACCTTACCGCCGCTGACCAGGGCCCATCCGCCCTGGATCTCATTGAGCGCGTTAACGGCCAGAGCCATCGCCTCGTCCGACGAGCCTACGACCCAGATATTGTGCTTGTCATGGCCCATCGAGCAGGCGAGCGCCGTATCGTCTGTCTTCGGACCTGTGCCCAGCCAGAACATTCTGGCCGTCTTTCCCTCGCCCGAGAAACGATCGACGATGGCGAATTTTGTAATGTTCCGCTCGCTGTCGCGCTGCACGAGACCATCGACCACAGGCAGTTCGGCGGTGATGAACTCGTCGTGCCAGTGGAAGGGGCGGAGCAGTGCTGCATTGACGCTTTCTCGACCATCCGGGGCCGCGATCGCAAAGTCCGCAGCGGTCATCTTGCGTTGGATATTGACCGACGTGGTCGCCCATTCGGGCCAGTCGATCTTTGGTACCTCGGCAGTATAGGTCTTGCCCGAGGACACCTGCTGTCCGTCAGCCCAAACTTCGCCAATGCCGAGAGTCTTCTCGTCATCGAGCAGCACCAGGTCGGCAAAGCGGCCGGGCGCAATCGCGCCGACCCATGGCGTCAGTCGCATGTGCCGCGCCGGGTTGATAGTGACAAGCTGCACCGCGATTTCGAGCGGAAGCCCCGCTTCCATGGCGAGCCGCACATTGTGGTCGGTCGCGCCAAGCTTCATCGTGTCCGAAGCGCTGCGGTCGTCCGTGCAAAGCGCGAAATTGGACCAGTCCTGCTGGCCCTGCGCCAGAAGCCCGGTGATGATGTCCTTGAGCGAATGCGGACGCAGCTCCATGAAAAGACCGCGGCGCAGTTTGTCGGCGACCTCTTCGGGGGTCCAGGCTTCGTGGTCCGAAGCCATGCCGGCGCCGGCGAAGGCATTGATATCATTGATCGCCCGCATGCCTGCAGCGTGGCCCTCGACCACGCCGCGCTGTGCAAATGTCGCTTCGATCATACCCCAGAGCCGCTCATACGAGGGATTTTCTGGGTTCCATACCGCCGGCCAATCCATGACTTCATCAAGGCCTGCGACCAGCAGGTGGTCACGCAAAAATTCGTTCTGCTCGGCAAAGCCAAAATGCCCGCCACCCCACTCATAGGCGGTCGGCGGTACGGCCGATCCTGGCAGCGGGAAGATCTTCGCTGGCGAACCGGCGCGCCGCGCAGTCAGCCAGAATTCGAGATTTTTCGGGCCGTTGACGTTGGAAAATTCGTGGCTCGCCTCGCAGGTCCAGGTGCAGCCATGCGGCAAAACGAGCGCTGCTTCCCATTCCGGGGTCAGGTGGCTCGACTCGATATGCTTATGCACCTCGCCAAATCCTGGCACGGCGCTGAACTGGAGGCGATCAACGCGCTCGGCGACTTCCCCGGGATAGGCGCCGGCGGGGCCGACCCAGGCGATGCGGCGGCCGGAAATGACGATCTCCTGATCCTCGTGCCAGTTACGGCCATAGGTGTCGAGAAGCCGCCCAACGCGCACGGCGCGATCCGCTGGCTTCTTGCCCAGCGCGACGAGCGCAAGGTGCTTGCGGATCGCCACTTCGTCCTTGGCGTTGACAATGAGGTCGTCGGGGAGGGGAGTGGTCACGGCGTTTCCAGTCTCAAAACAGATAGGCCGGCGCCGTGGCGCCGACCTCTTGCATTGTCCCATAGGGTAGTTCGGGCGGGCAAGCCAGATCAGGCCTTGCCTGCAGCCCAATCGCAGAGCTGGGTCCAGAGGCGGTCGTAGCCAGCCCAGTCGACGAACGGCGGCGGCGCCCAGTGCGGACCACAATCGGAAGCGAAGGCGACACTGCGGCCCTTGCCGAAATCACCGGACACGATCAGCGGGTCATCGCCAACGCTGGCAACGAGCGACGTGCCGGGTTTGGCGGCAATGCGATTGTAGCCGAGAAGGATCGGCCAGGTGGCTTCGAGGCCAGCAACGATGGGGTGGGCGGCATCGCTCACGATGGGCTCGATGCCTTGCGGCGCCTCGACACGATCGTCGCCCTTTTCGATGGTGACGGGCAGCGCTTCCTCGATCGGCGAGCCGGCATATTGCCCCTTGGCGTCAATGCCCTGGAAGGTCAGGTAGCCGCCCACCATGACGAGACCGCCGCCATTGGCGACATAGTCGCGGATCGAGGCGAGACGGTTGGGCAGGACGCGGGATTTGGTGAAGGTTTCGGGGTGCAGCAGCAGTGTATTGGCGCCGATATCGGAGAGCAGCACCACATCATAGGCCGCGAGATCTTCGGCAGTGAAGGGGAAATCGCGGGCCGCGACATGCGAGGGTTGGAAGGTGACGTCCCAGCCGCCCTTCTCCAGGGCCGCCTTTAGCCAGCGCACGCCTTCGGCATATTCGGTCGTCGTGAAGCTATCGAACCCCTTCTGGTGAATCGAATGCACGGTCCAGGATTCGCCGGCGATGAGGATGCGTTTGGTCATTTTAGGCCTTTATGCGAAGCGTTTTAGGAGGGGCGACGGATTTTCGCGTCACCAATTCCACCGGCAGTCGGGTTTCGGCAGCCGGGGTCTGCCCTTCGAGAAGGGCAAGGAGATGTTTCACCGCCAGTTCGCCCATGGCGGCGACCGGCTGGCGAATGGTCGTCAGCGGTGGATCGACGAGGGCCGCAAAGGCCATGTCGTCGAAACCAACGAGGCTGATGTCGTAGGGAATGGACAGGCCGTGCTCGCGCACGACCTGCATCACGCCGATGGCGATGTAGTCGGAGCAGGCAAGAATGGCTGTCGGCAGATCGACCGCATCGAGCAGCACAGAGGCGGCGGCGACGCCATAGTCCCGGGTGTAGTCGCCCAGCATCACCCAGCCCGGCCGCACCGGCAGGCCTGCCTCATCCATGGCGCGGGTGAAACCGGCGAGGCGTTCATTGACGCTCATCAGTCGATGCGGGCCACCGATCAGGGCGATTTCCGTGTGCCCATTGGCGATAAGGTGCCTCGTCGCGAGATAGGCGCCCTCAGCATTGTCGACGAAGACGCGCGGCACGCTGACCCCGTCGATGTCTTCATCGAGCAGCACGACATTTTCCCGACCGGCAAGGAGGCCAGCAAGCGACCCGTCGTCCACCCGGTTGGTGGTCATGATCAGCCCGTCGACATGGCTGTCGGCCATGCGGCGGATGGCGTTGACCTCGGCATCGGCATTGCCGCCGGTCGAGGTGATATAGACCGAATAGCCATTGGCGTGGGCCTGCCGCTCCACGGAGGCGGCGAGCTCGGCAAAGAAGGGGTTGGCAATGTCCGGTGTGACGAGGGCTATCGCTTCCGACTTGCCGGTGGAGAGACGCCGCGCCAGCAGGTTGGGGCGATAGTCGAGCTTGGCTATGGCGGCATCGATCCGGTCGCGCGTCGCCTGGGGCAGCTCGATGCGATTGTTGAGATAGCGCGAAACGGCCGTGGGCGAGACCCCGGCTTCGGCAGCAACATCGCTTAGCGTGGCCATTTCCGCCCCCTAAATGCCATGGCGCTCCTTCCATGCGGCGACGATGCGCAGGCTTTCGCCGAGGACGCCTGCAATCAGCGCCTCGCCCTTTGCTGCCGTGGCAGGCCGCGGGTCGCCGAAAACACCGGATGGATTGAAGTCGCGAAACTGCATCGGCTCGCTGCCGAAGGTCGGTGGAAAGCTGGGATAGGAGGGCTCGGCCCGCGCCATGTCGACGCCTTCGGGCGCAACCGCCAGCATGATGGCGGTCTCCACTTCGTCGGCGTGATAGAAACCGGGGCCGGCAGGCTCGC
>NZ_JAFKHD010000063.1 GCF_017307565.1 Devosia sp. | reverse complement strand
GCCCTTGCCAAAGAAGCCGAGGTCGCCGCCATTGGCGCCTGAACCGGGGTCGATCGACTTTTCCTGGGCGATGGTAGCGAAATCGCCGCCGGCCTTGAGTTCGGCTTCGATCGCGTCAGCCTCTTCCTTGGTCTCGACCAGGATGTGGCGGGCGTGGATTTCTTCCTGCGGCTTAAACTGGGCGACGAAAGCGTCATATTCCTTGCGGACGGCTTCCTCGGTCACCTGCGCGGCAATAGCGTCAGCGAAATAGGCGCGGCGCAGGGCGCGCTCCTTGAGATAGTTGAGGCGCTGGGCAAAGAGCGGGGTCTGGTCCATGCCGGCGGTCTTGGCGGCGCCCGCCATCACCTTCATGTCAATGAGAACGCGCAGCAGGAAGGCGCGGCGTTCCTGAGCCGGCATCTGGGCCAGGTCCTGGGCCAGGTCTTCAGCGGCAAAGTTGAGATCGGCCTCGGTGATCGTTTCGTTGCCGACGGTTGCAACCACGGTTTCAGGCGTTGCCGCTGCGGGAGCTGCCGCCGGGGCCGGGGCTTCCTGGGCGATGACGCCAAGGGTCGGCGCGGCGCCAATCAGCGCGGCAAGGCAGATGGTGCGCAGCAGGCGCGAAGAAAACTTCATCATGAACGTCCTGGATCTCCTTGGCCGGTCCGGGAGGGCCGGGCATGATCATACGGGGCCGCGGGGCCCAAAGTGGGCTCTGCCTCACACAATAAGGGGGCCAAATTGTGCCGGTTTGGGGCACCTTTCGGCCGCGCAAAGCCTCGCCTTGTCCGCCGTGGTCGGAAGGTGTCGCCGATTTCGCCAACATTGACAAGACACCCCCTCACTCTTACATCTCAGCCGCTTTTTCAAAGCGTGGAGCATGGTTGCCGATCGGGCCTTTGTCCTCCACGGATCAATCCACACGGGGAGCCAAAAGGCCCCTCCCAGAGTTGTGACGAGGCGTGATGGGCCGATAGGCGCCCCAAGTGCTAGCCGCCCGCCCCTTTCGCCACGCCACAGAATTTGAAGGATGACACGAATGGCTCTAGCTGCGCTCGCCCGGCGGATTTTCGGATCGCCGTCGGATCGGCAGGTCAAGCGCTATCAGGGCAAGGTCGCTGCGATCAATGCGCTGGAGCCGGAACTGGCCAAACTGAGCGATGACGAGCTTCGGGCCCGCACCGCCGACTTCAAGGCCCAGATCGAAAAGGGCGCCAAGATCGACGACCTGATCGTGCCGGCCTTTGCGACCGTGCGCGAAGCCTCCAAGCGCGTGCTCGGCATGCGTCACTTCGACGTGCAGCTCATCGGCGGCATGGTGCTCAACGACCGCGCCATCGCCGAAATGCGCACCGGTGAAGGCAAGACGCTGGTTGCGACCCTCGCGGTCTATCTCAACGCGCTCGCCGGCAAGGGCGTGCACGTCGTGACCGTCAACGACTACCTCGCCCGCCGCGACGCTGGCTGGATGGGGCAGATCTACAATTTCCTTGGTCTTTCCACCGGCATCATCGTGCATGGCCTGACCGACCAGCAGCGCCGCGATTCCTACGCCGCGGACATCACCTACGGCACCAATAACGAATTCGGCTTCGACTATCTGCGCGACAATATGAAGTATTCGCGCGCCCAGATGGTGCAGCGCGGTCATGCCTTCGCCATCGTCGACGAAGTGGACTCCATTCTCGTCGACGAAGCCCGTACGCCGCTGATCATTTCCGGCCCGTCCGAAGATCGCTCCGAGCTTTACATCAAGATCGACTCGCTGATGCCGATCATCGGCGAGGGCGATTTCGAACTCGACGAAAAGCACCGAGCCGCGACCTTTACCGACCAGGGCGTCGAAAAGCTCGAAGCTGCGCTTGCCGAGGCGGGTCTTCTCAAGAGCGCGTCCATGTATGACGTGGAAAACGTCGCGCTGGTGCACCACGCCAATTCCGCGCTGCGCGCCCACAAGCTTTTCCGCAAGGACAAGGACTACATCACCCGCGATACGCCGGAAGGCGGCGAGGTGGTGATCATCGACGAATTCTCCGGCCGCATGATGCCGGGCCGCCGCTACTCGGAAGGCCTGCACCAGGCGCTGGAGGCCAAGGAAGGCGTAAAAATCCAGTCTGAAAACCAGACGCTGGCTTCCATCACCTTCCAGAACTACTTCCGTCTTTATGAAAAGCTCGCCGGCATGACCGGTACGGCAGCGACTGAAGCGGAAGAGTTTGCCGACATCTATAGTCTTGGTGTCGTCACCATCCCGACCAACCTGCCGGTGCAGCGTATCGACGAAGACGATGCGATCTATCGCACGGCGGCGGAAAAGTTCGATGCCATCGCCGAACTGATCAAGGAATGCCAGGAGCGCGGCCAGCCGGTGCTCGTCGGCACGACGTCCATTGAAAAGTCGGAAATGCTGGCGGACATCCTTCGCAAGAAGAACGTCGGGCAGATGAACGTGCTCAATGCTCGTCACCACGAGCAGGAAGCTTTCATCGTGGCCGATGCGGGCCTGCCGGGCGCGATCACCATCGCGACCAACATGGCCGGTCGTGGTACCGACATTCAGCTCGGCGGTAACCTTGAAATGCGCATCGAGCGCGAAGCCAAGGAACTCGAGGGTGATGCCCGCGACGCCAAGATCGCTGAGATCAAGGCCAAGATCGCCGACGAAAAGCAGAAGGCGCTGGCTGCCGGCGGCCTGATGGTGATCGGCACCTAACGCCATGAATCGCGTTGTATCGACAACCAGCTGCGTGGCCGTTCGGGTCGTCAGGGTGACCCTGGCCACTCGAAATTCTACCTGTCGCTGCAGGACGACCTGATGCGCATCTTCCCCGTGGATTCGATGGATTCCATGCTGGGCAAGCTCGGTCTCGAGCAGGGCGAAAGCATCACCCATCCGTGGGTCACCAAGGCGATCGAACGCGCCCAGGGCAAGGTCGAGGCGCGCAACTTCGACATCCGCAAGAACATCCTGAAGTACGACGACGTGATGAACGATCAGCGCAAGGTGATCTTCGAACAGCGTCTCGAATTCATGGACGAAGAGGACGTCAGCGAGACCGTCGCCGAGATGCGCCATGACGTCGTCGACAATATCGTCAGCAAGGCCATTCCGACGCGCTCCTATCCCGAGCAGTGGAACACCGAGCAGCTTGAAGCTGCGGCGAAAACCTATCTCAACGTCACCGCTCCCGTAGGCGACTGGGCCAAGGAAGAGGGTATCGACGCCGAAACCGTCGAAACCCGTATCCGCGATGCCGCCGACGGCGTCATTGCCGCCAAGAACGAGAAGTATGGCCAGGTGATGCGCCAGGTGGAAAAATCCATCCTGCTGCAGTCGATCGATGGCCTGTGGCGCGAGCACCTCGTCATGCTCGACCACCTCTCCAAGGTCGTCGGTTGGCGCGGTATCGCCCAGCGCGATCCGCTGAACGAATACAAGCAGGAAGCCTATGAGCTGTTCCAGGCCCTGCTCGGAAACCTGCGCGAACTCGTGACCACGCAGATGGGCCATATCGAAATCCAGATGCGTCCGCCCGAGCCGCCCCCGGCGATCGACCCGGCGCTGCTGGCCACCACGCATATCGACCCGGTGACGGGCGAGAACGACGCGGTGGGCGATGATTCCGACGAGGGCGCGCTGGCCCCGCTTGATCCGAAACTGCTGGTGGGCCTGTCGCGCAATGCGCCTTGCCCCTGCGGTTCGGGCAAGAAGGTCAAGCACTGCCACGGCGCGTTTGTCTGATCTTTTTGAGCTTTTGGGATTTGGGGCTCCGGGATTTCCGGGGCCCTTTTTGTTTTCCCCACAACCTACAAATCGTCGTCACCACCGGGCCTGTCCCGGTGGTCCATGTGGGGAGGTGAGATGGATTGCCGGGATGAACCCGGCAATGACGATGGGGCGGAGGGGCTGGAGGTTGGTAGCCTAAGGTCTACTCAGCCAACGAAAACTCCAGCAGCAGCTGCCGCTGCCAGTCGTTGAAGTTGTTGTCGGAGCCCATGAGGATGCGCGTCTCGCCGCCGGGGGTGACGTGCACCATGAGCGATTCCATATTGTCGATCTCGGCGCCTTCGGCCGCGAGCAGCAGTTCGCCGCGCATGAGGTTGCCGGGGCGGACCTCGGCGGCCGGCACGCGGCGCAGGTTCATCACGAAGCTGAAGAGGGCGACGCCGCGTTCGAGGACGAGCAGGTCGCCATTGGGCAGGAAGGCGCAGTCGGTGGGGTTGACGATCGGCGAGTTGACATAGGCCACCGGACCCCTGTCGTTCTGGCCGAGGAAATGGCCGCGATGGTTGCCGTTTTCATCGAGCGCTTCTT
>NZ_JAFKHD010000062.1 GCF_017307565.1 Devosia sp. | reverse complement strand
GGATCGGCGGCATAGGTGTCTGGATCAGCTCCGGGGCAACGTGCCCAGTGTCCGCGCCAGACCTTCCGTGTCCCCGTCCTTCTGGGCCAGGCGTCGCGCGGTATCGGCTTCATAGGCCCGCACGATGCGGCCGACAAGCGCGTGACGAACCACGTCCTTGTCGTTGAAGCGGCTGATATGGACGCCTTCGACGCCATCGAGGAGGTTCACGGCCTCGACGAGCCCCGAGCGTTCGCCGCGCGGCAAGTCGACCTGGGTCGGGTCGCCCGTGACGATCATCTTCGAGTTTTCACCCAGACGCGTCAGAAACATCTTCATCTGCATGGATGTGGTGTTCTGGGCTTCGTCGAGGATGACGACCGCGTTGGAAAGCGTGCGGCCGCGCATGAAGGCGAGCGGGGCGACTTCGATGATGCCCGAGGTGATGCAGCGCTCGACATTTTCGGGCTTCATCATGTCGTAGAGGGCGTCATAGAGCGGACGCAGATAAGGATCGACCTTGTCCTTCATGTCGCCGGGGAGAAAACCAAGGCGCTCGCCGGCTTCGACGGCCGGGCGGGACAGGATGATGCGGTTGATATCGCCACGTTCAAGGAGCGAGGCCGCATGGGCCACGGCGAGATAGGTCTTGCCGGTACCGGCCGGGCCAACGCCGAACACGAGTTCGGACCGATCCATGGCCCGCATATAGGCGTCCTGCGCCGGGGTGCGGGCGGCAATGGTGGCCTTTCGCGTGGCGATCTGGGCCATGCGCACCTTGCCCTTGCGCTCGAGCGTGGGCAGGGTCAGCTGGCTGTCTTCGGTCTCGACCATGCGAATGACGGCGTCGACATCGGAAATGTCGGCGGTTCGGCCTTCTTCAAGGCCCTCATAGAGCGATTCCAGCACGCGACGCGCCTGATCGACCTTCGAGGCCGAACCCTTGAGCAGCACATGATTGCCGCGTGGCGTGGCCGACACGGTGAGGCGCTGTTCGATGAGGGCAAGGTTCTGGTCGAAATCGCCGTAGAGCTGCGCAGCCAGGCGATTGTCTTCAAAGGCGAGTTCGAGTTGCGATGCGAGGGCGTTATCGGCGGTAGGTGGCAAGTGCCTGCTCAAACTTTCTCGGCTCCCGAAGGGGGCGCCGCGGACTGCGTCGCCCATGCATTAATGAGGCTAGGATGATTTGGGTTCGATGTCTGTAGATAAATTGTGACACTCCAGGCCTGCCGCAAGGCCGCAGAATCGCCAGAGAGGATCGATTTTCGGCCTGGAGGCGAGGAGAGCCACGCTCGAATAGCCCAGCGCCTCCCCAAACACGATCCGAAACCGCAGGCAACATGAAAAGCCGCCCGGCCTTTCGGCGTCGCGGGTACACGGGTAACGGGCGGCCATTGGCTCGGTCTGTTTAGTACAATGGGAGCCAAAGGCCGCCCGTCACGCATCCGGATTTTTCAGCGGGTCCGGTTCAGGCGCTACCATTCTTTCAGGCGCGGCTGCCGCATTTCACATCCCCGCCCGGATAGGCGCCCCTATCCACCGGCCATTCCGCCCGGCCCTGCGTGGGGGCCGCGTGACTGGCGGAATGGGGAAATATTCGCATGAGAATTTGGCGGCGGGGATAAGATGGATAAGTTGGGTCGAGGGGGAGAAGCCATGATCCGCATTGCCGTCGATCCGTTTCCGTCAGACGAGGCGCTGCGTCAGCTTTGGGAAAAGGCCTGGGGCGACGCGGGACCAGCGAGCTGGCAGGGCGTGCTCAAGCGCAGTCTTGCCCATATCGGTGCCTTCGAGGGCGAAAAACTTGTCGGTTTCGTCAATGTCGCCTGGGATGGCGGCGTGCATGCCTTCATCCTCGATACCTGCGTTGATCGGGATTTTCAGCGCCAAGGCATTGCGACGCGGCTGGTCAAGGAGGCGGAAGAGGCGGCGCGAGAGCGTGGGGCAAAATGGCTCCACGTCGATTTCGAGCCGCATCTGACGGAATTTTACCGCTGCTGCGGGTTTCGGCCGACCGAAGCGGGACTGATTGCGCTTTAGGAGGAGTGTCCTTTTTGCAGGCCACATCCATCTTCTGATGTTCACTGCGTCATCCCCGCGAAAGCGGGGATCTCCGCTAAACAGGGATTCCCGCTTTCGCGGGAATGACACCGTGGATGAAGATCAGCCTTTGGCCTGGTCCGAAGCGACGCTGCGCCCGGATGATAGCCGACCTTAAGCCGCCGCTGCCTGGCGCAGGCGCCCGACCAGCGAATTGGTGGACGTGCCGATGATTTCCACTTCGTGGATCGCGCCGATCAGATCCGTGGAGCCTTCGAGGTGCACGGCCTGCAGATAGGGGGAGCGACCGCCCACCTGGCCCGGCATGCGGCCGACGCGCTCGATCAGAACGGGCAGCGTGCGGCCGACGCAGGACGCGTGGAAATCGGTGGTCTGCTTGTTGACCAGTTCCTGGAGGCGCGCGAGGCGTTCGACCTTGACCGCCTCGTCGATCTGCTCGGTGAGGTTGGCGCCGGGGGTGCCGGGGCGGGTGGAATATTTGAAGGAATAGGCCGAGGAATAGCCGACGTCGCGGATGATCTTGAGCGTGTCCTCGAAATCCGCGTCGGTCTCGCCCGGAAAACCGACGATGAAGTCGCCCGAAAAGGCCATGTCGGGGCGCGCGTCCTTGATGCGCTCGATGAGGCGCATGTATTCGGCCGCCGTGTGCTTGCGGTTCATGGCTTTCAGGATGCGGTCGGAACCGGACTGCACCGGCAGGTGCAGATAGGGCATCAGGAAATCGAGGTCGCGATGCGCCGCGATCAAGGCGTCGTCCATGTCGCGGGGATGGCTCGTGGTATAGCGCAGGCGCTCGAGACCAGGAATTTCGGCGAGAAGGTAAGCCAGCTCACCAAGCCCGACGGCGCGGCCGGAAGCATCTTCGCCGTGATAGGCGTTCACGTTCTGACCGAGAAGGGTGATTTCTTTCACGCCCGCATCGGCGAGGCGGCGGGCTTCTTCGACGACCTGGGCGACCGGGCGGCTGACTTCAGCGCCGCGGGTATAGGGGACGACACAGAAGGAACAGAACTTGTCGCAGCCTTCCTGCACGGTCAGGAATGCGGTGAGACCGCGACCGATGGTGACGTCCTTCTTGGCCGCCGGCAGGTGCGCGAACTTGTCTTCTTCAGGGAAATCGGTGTCGACCACGGCGCGGCGAAGCGCGGGGTGCATGTGACGGTTGCCTTCGGCCTTGGCCAACATGTCCGGCAGGCGGTGATAGGCTTGCGGCCCAAAGACCATGTCGACCATGGGGGCGCGGCGGGCGATTTCCTCGCCTTCGGCCTGCGCCACGCAACCGGCAACGCCGATCATCAGGTCGCCGCCGGTGGCGCGCTTCTCGTTCTGCAGTTCCTTCAAGCGGCCAAGCTCGGAAAAGACCTTCTCGCTCGCCTTTTCGCGGATATGGCAGGTATTGAGCAGCACCAGATCGGCTTCGGCCATGTCCTGTGTCGGCGCATAGCCATGCGGCGCCAGGGCGTCGGCCATGCGATCGCTGTCATAGACATTCATCTGACAGCCATAGGTTTTGATGAAGAGCTTTTTCGGCGCGGTCTGGGTCATGACGGGCTATTTACCAGAGCAACAGCTGTGACGCCACCGCCTGCAACCGAGGCTGGGGCGGATGTGTTGTCTGACTGGAGAGCAAAGGATCCAGCCATGACCACACCGCGCCCGGATAGACCAAGTTGCGGCGGCACTGTCGATGAACAGGCTGACAAGCCGTTCAAATGCGGTAAGGTAGTGGAGGTGTCGGATGTACATTTCCCCGTCATCGCCCCCCACGTTGAGTATTGACCAGCCCGCCCGGGCCCAATCTGCCAGCCGACAAGGACCAGGACTCCATGGCAGCACAAGCCCACGACCGGGTCGGTGATCCGGTAAAGGCGAGGACCGCAAAGCCGCTCCGGCCGCAGCCGGTGGCGCTCTATCTGTTCGCGCTCATGCTGGTCATCCTGCTGCCAGCCCTTATCGTGGCCCTGGTTCTACTCAACAGCACCAACGATGCGCAGGAAAAGGTCGTCGAGGCGCTGACCAATGCCACCGTGCAGGCCATGGGCCAGGCGGTGGACCGGGAAGTATCGGGTATGGCGACCACCTTGCGGGTGCTGTCTTCCGACCCCGCCTTGCAGGTCGGATCGCTCGAGCAGTTTCACCAGCGCGCGACTACCGCCCTGGCCGGCACGGGATCCTATCTCATCGGCGTCGACAAGGATGCCAATCAACTGCTCAACAGCCGCGTGGCCTTCGGCGAGCCCCTGGGCAAGTCCAGCGA
>NZ_JAFKHD010000061.1 GCF_017307565.1 Devosia sp. | reverse complement strand
ACTGGTGCTGATCAGTACCGATGCGCTGGGTGCCGATGGACGACGGGTGCGGCAGCATCGGGCAGCCATCGCGGCGGCGGAGCGGGCCGGAGTGGAGCACGTAGTTTACACGTCCATGCTCCATGCGGACACGTCGCCGCTCAAGATGATGGTGGCAGATCATTGGGCGACGGAGGTGGCATTGGCGGAGAGTGGCTTGGGCCATACCGTGTTGCGTCATGCGTTTTACGACGATCTCGCCAAGGGGATATTGGCGAGAGCCGACGAGGCCGGTGTGTTTCTGCATGCGGCTGGTGCGGGCAGGGTGGCTCATGTGTCGCGAGGGCAGTGTGCCCTGGCGGCGGCGGTGGCGGCGTCGGACGGCTTTGTTGGACGGCGGAGGTTCGACATTACCGGGTTGGTAGCGTTGAGCATGGATGAGTTGGCTGAGATGGCTAGTCGGCAGAGGGGCAGGCCTTACCGCGGCGTTGCAGTCGCACGCGACGAGCTGGTGTCGAGGCTGGTTTCTGACGGCGTGCCGGAAATGCAGGCGCAGGTGATGGCGATGATCGATGTGGGGATAGCGGCCGGAGCCATGGAGCCGGCTTCGGGGGATTTTGCTGCTCTGACCGGGATGGAGGCGCAGCCTCTCGAGGTTTGAGGCAAAGAAAAAGGCCGCGGGTGACCGCGGCCTTTTGTTCTTGCATGCCTAAGGACTTACGCTGCGAAGTATTCCTGAAGGGCGCGGACCTGGAGGCCGCCTTCGCGCAGGGCGACGATGCCTTCAACGGCGGCGAGGGCGCCGTCGATGGTCGTGTAGTAGGGGATCTTGGCCAGAAGCGCGGTGCGGCGGATGTCGCGGCTGTCGGAGATCGACTTGAGACCGTCCGTCGTATTGATCACCAGCTGCACGCCGCCGTTCTTCATCGAGTCGACGATATGCGGACGGCCTTCGAGCACCTTGTTGATCTTGGTCGCGGGGACGTTGTTATCAACGAGGTAGCGCTGGGTGCCGCCGGTCGCGAGGATTTCGAAGCCGGCTTCGACGAGATGGCGGGCCATGTCGACGATGTACTGCTTGTCTTCGTCACGGACAGACACGAAAGCCTTGCCTGCGGTCGGGACCTTCTGGCCGGCGCCCATCTGCGACTTGGCGAAGGCGATGGCGAAATTGGTGTCGAGGCCGATGACTTCGCCGGTCGACTTCATTTCAGGGCCGAGAACCGTGTCGACGCCGGGGAAGCGGTTGAATGGGAACACGGCTTCCTTGACGGCGATGTGCTTGAGCTTCTTCTCGGTGAGATTGAAGCTGGCAAGGCTTTCGCCGGCCATGACGCGCGAGGCGATCTTGGCGATGGGTTCGCCGATGACCTTGGCGACGAAGGGTACCGTGCGCGAGGCGCGCGGGTTCACTTCGATCAGGTAGATCGTGCCGTCCTTATAGGCGTACTGGACGTTCATCAGGCCGCCGACCTTGAGCGCGAAGGCGAGTTCGCGGGTCTGGCGCTTGAGTTCTTCGATGACTTCGGGCGGCAGGCTGCGCGGAGGCAGGGAGCAGGCAGAGTCGCCGGAGTGAATGCCGGCTTCTTCGATGTGCTCCATGATGCCGGCAACGAACACGTCCTTGCCATCGCAGAGGGCGTCGACGTCGATTTCGATGGCGCCGGAGAGGTACGCATCGAACAGCAGCGGGTTGTCGGAGAGGACAGAGTTGATCTGGCCGGTCCGGTCATTGGGGTAGCGCTGCAGGATATCGGGCGGCACGAGACCGGTCAGGGTGTCCTGAATGTAGCGCTCGAACTCGTTGGCCGAGTGGACGATGGCCATGGCGCGGCCGCCGAGCACGTAGGACGGGCGGATGACCAGCGGATAGCCAAGGCGCTCGGCAACAAGGCGAGACTGTTCAAGGCTGTAGGCGATTCCGTTCTTGGGCTGAGTCAGCTCAAGACGGTTCAGGAGCTTCATGAACAGGTCGCGGTCTTCGGCGAGATCGATGGCTTCAGGCTGGGTGCCGAGGATCGGCACGCCGGCCTTGGCAACGGCTTCAGCGAGGTTGAGCGGGGTCTGGCCGCCGAACTGTACGATGACGCCGTGGAGGGTGCCGTTCTGCTTTTCACGGAGCAGGATTTCGATGACGTCTTCTTCGGTCAGCGGCTCGAAATAGAGACGATCGGAGGTGTCGTAGTCGGTCGAAACGGTTTCCGGGTTGCAGTTGACCATGATGGTTTCATAGCCGGCATCGGCCAGCGCGAAAGCCGCATGGCAGCAGCAATAGTCGAACTCGATGCCCTGGCCGATACGATTGGGGCCGCCGCCGAGGATCACGACCTTCTTGCGGTCGGATGGGCGGGACTCGTCAGCCACGGCGCCGGCGAACGGCGTTTCGTAGGTCGAGTACATGTAAGCGGTCGGCGAGGCGAACTCGGCAGCCGAGGTGTCGATGCGCTTGTAGGCAGGGCGCACTTCGAGGCTGTGGCGGAGCTTGCGGACGTCGGAGGTCTTTACACCGGCGAGCTGGGCGAGACGGGCGTCGGAGAAGCCCATGCCCTTGAGCTGGCGCAGAGAGGCGGCTTCCTGGGGGAGGCCGAACTGCTTGACCTTGGCTTCCATGTCGACGATGCCGCGCATCTGCTCGAGGAACCATGGGTCGATCTTGCAGGCTTCAAAAATGTCTTCGTTGGAGAGGCCGAGGCGCATGGCTTCGGCGACGTGTAGAAGACGGTTCGGCGTCGGGGTGCCGAGGGCAGCCTTGATGGCGTTCTTGTCTTCGCCTTCGCCGAGGCCGGGAATGCCGATCTCGTTGAGACCGGTGAGGCCGGTTTCGAGCGAGCGCAGTGCTTTTTGCAGCGATTCCTGGAAGGTGCGGCCGATGGCCATGGCCTCGCCGACCGACTTCATGGAAGTGGTCAGGCGGTTGTCGGCGCCCGGGAACTTTTCGAAGGCAAAGCGCGGGATCTTGGTGACGACATAGTCGATGGTCGGCTCGAACGAGGCCGGGGTGGCGCCGCCGGTGATGTCGTTTTCGAGCTCATCGAGGGTGTAGCCGACGGCGAGGCGGGCAGCGACCTTGGCGATGGGGAAGCCGGTGGCCTTCGATGCGAGAGCCGAGGAGCGCGACACGCGCGGGTTCATTTCGATGACGACCATGCGGCCGTCCTTGGGATTAATGCCGAACTGGACGTTGGAACCGCCGGTTTCGACGCCGATCTCGCGCAGGACCGCCAGCGAGGCGTCGCGCATGATCTGGTATTCCTTGTCGGTCAGGGTGAGCGCTGGGGCGACGGTGATGGAGTCGCCGGTGTGCACGCCCATGGGATCGATGTTCTCGATCGAGCAGATGATGATGCAGTTGTCCTTCTTATCGCGGACAACCTCCATCTCGTATTCCTTCCAGCCGAGGACGGATTCTTCGACGAGGACTTCATTGGTGGGGGAGGCGTCGACACCGCTTTCGACGATGGCGAGGTATTCTTCGCGGTTATAGGCAATGCCGCCGCCGGTGCCGCCGAGGGTGAAGCTGGGGCGAATGATGGCCGGCAGGCCAATCACTTCAAGCGCCTGCAGGGCTTCGATGGTGTTGTGGGCGAGCATGGAGCGCGGAGTTTCGAGCCCGATCTTCTTCATGGCATCGCGGAAGAGTTCGCGGTCTTCGGCCTTGTCGATGGCCTCGGCGGTCGCGCCGATCATTTCCACGCCGAACTTTTCGAGGACGCCCATTTTGCGCAGCGACAGGGCGCAGTTGAGAGCGGTCTGGCCGCCCATGGTGGGCAGGAGCGCGTCGGGGCGTTCCTTCTCGATGATCTTTGCCACCACTTCGGGGGTGATCGGCTCCATGTAGGTGGCGTCGGCGAGGTCCGGGTCGGTCATGATCGTCGCCGGATTGGAGTTCACCAGAATGATCCGGTAGCCCTCTTCCTTGAGCGCCTTACAGGCCTGGGTGCCGGAATAGTCGAACTCGCAGGCCTGCCCGATGATGATGGGCCCAGCGCCGATGATCAGGATCGATTTGATGTCGGTACGCTTTGGCATATTGGGCTCGCTCTGTTCTAACTATCTGGACAGCGGGCGAGGGGAGGAATCGCCCGGACGCACCTGTCCGCGCGAAACCCGCGCTGCAACTGAGCGCTGCGGCACGGGGCAAAAGACCGAACATGGTGGTTAGGTGGGCTGTCTAACCGAAGAGTCGTCAGATGGGAAGAGGGGCTTTGCGCTTAACAAGGGTGCATTGCAGCCAGAGCACAAAGGGGCGTTGACAGGAGGGGCCGCGAGGCGCATGGAGCCGAGCGACGTGTGTTTTCACCGTTCAAAGAGAAAGATCATGAACCCCGACAGTCGAAGTCGAATTCGACCAGATTTCGAGGCCTGAC
>NZ_JAFKHD010000060.1 GCF_017307565.1 Devosia sp. | reverse complement strand
CCGCCGGAGCCGACGCGAATGGTTTTCGTCGCTGTAGCCAGTGCGGCGATCAGTATTTCGGGAGAAGAGCTGGCGAGATCGGGTGTGTTGTGGTGTTCCGCCACCCAGAAGCGCTCATAGCCCAGCGCTTCTGCCTTCCGGGCGTAGGCAATGGTGCGCTGGAGCGCCGCATGAGCAGATTCGCCGTGAGCGATTGGGCTCTTGTCCAGAAGACTGAGGCGATACGTCATATCAAATCCCCTTCATTCAGGGGGTAGCTTAAGTCTACTAATTCTCTATACAAACACAAATTGATGTTTTATTGCGGTGAATAGAAAGTCTTTTTCTGTTTCTGTCGTCCTAGATAAGCGGTGCGTTTGCGCACCTGCTTCTAGAGAAACATCCTGCTTCGAAAGTACTCAGCCGGAGCATGGTGTTTGGATCTGCGTCTCCGGCGCCCTGGTTCCGATACTTTCTTTCGCGTCGTGGTGATCAAAAAACTACCGTCTCCTTAGGCATCTACGTGGCCGCTCCAAATGCGGTGGCGATGACCATACGTGCTCCCTACAATTCGGCCTGTTTGACGCTGGAATTTTCTGGCTTTGATCTATGGCAAAGAGGCGGACATTTAGGCTGTTTGCGGCGGTCAGAGCGGAGTGACGGCAAGAAGTTGCCAAAGGTGCTGCGCCGCTAGAAGCCAATACTCCAAGCGATCAGCGTGCTCAGAAATATAGTCTATTCAAATTATAGACTTAAAGTCACGCGCAGTGGTCTAAATCATGTATGACGCACCAAGCTAACCAAACAATACCCTATGTTCGTGCCAGGGCACTGGAATGGCCTACACTTGCCCTGGTGCTTGCGATCTATGGTGGGTGGTTGGTGCTCACCTTTTTCTGGCAGTCGATCCCGCTCTGGCTCTTCGTGCCGCTTGCTGCCTGGACCGTTGCCTGGCAGAGCTCTTTGCAGCATGAGATCATTCACGGCCATCCGACGCGGATCAAAGCGCTCAACGATGCGCTGGGCTGGCCGCCACTTTCGCTCTGGCTGCCCTATCCGATCTACAAGCTGAGCCACTTGCAGCACCATCGCGATGAGCGGCTGACAGATCCGCTCGATGATCCGGAATCCTTCTACATCACTGAAAAGGCCTGGAGCGAGGCGCCGGCCTGGCTGCAGGCGTTGCTGCGGTTCAACCAGACTCTACTTGGACGTCTGCTTGTCGGGCCGGCTTTCATGATCGGCTTCTTCCTCCATGCCGAGTTCGGCTTGATCCTCGCCGGTGAGGGCAAGCGGCGGCGCATCTGGGCTATCCAGGCTGTGTTGGTGGCGCTGGTACTGGTCTGGGTGTTCGCGATCTGCCAGATGCCGCTTTGGCTATATCTGCTGGTGTTCGTCTATGCCGGTGGCGCGCTGACCCGCATCCGTTCTTTTGCCGAGCACCGCTTTGCTGAAAAGCACGAGGAACGCACGGCCATTGTTGAAGGTGGCGGTCCCTTGGCGCTGCTGTTTCTCAACAACAACCTGCATGTGCTGCACCACTTGCGCCCGACCATCGCCTGGTACGATTTGCCCGCACTTTACCGGGCGCACCGCGAGACGCTAGTGGAGCGTAACGGCGGCCTCGTCTATCGCAACTATGGCGAACTCTTTGCGCGCTTCCTTGTCCGTCCCCATGACAAGCTACTGCATCCGCATCACAGCACCGTGGACGCACGCGAATGACGCGGACAGTTTCGCTGGCCATGTACGATCCGGGCGCAGGCGCGGTGGATCGGTTGTGGGTCGATCTGCGTGAGCGTCTGATCGCCGCTGGTTTCGATGATCTGCCCGTGGCGCTGGACGGCGGCGGAGACCTCGAAGCTGCCTGGCTCGACCATAATCTCCTCCTTGCACAAACATGCGGCTATCCCCTCCGCCACTTGCTCGATGGTCGGGTCCGCTATGTGGGCACACCGATCTATGCGGTCGAGGGGACAGACGGGCCAAACTATAGCAGCGCGATCGTCGTCAGAGCCGATGATCGCGCCGAGCGCCTCGAAGACTTGCGCGGCCGCCGCGCCGCCTACAACGCCGTCCATTCTCAGTCCGGCTACAATACTTTTCGCGAGGCAGTTTCCGTCTACGCCGAAAATGGACGCTTCTTCTCAGAGACTTTTGCAACCGGCAGCCACTCGGCATCGTTGCAATCGGTGATCGACGGGCACGCCGATGTGGCGGCGATCGATCCCGTCACGCTGCAACTGCAACCACAGGAAGTGCGGGATGCGATCAAGGTCATTGGCTGGACCGCTGCCGCTCCTGGCCTCCCGTTCGTCACCGTGCTGACACTATCTGACAATGACCTCGTCAAATTGCGGGCCGTACTCGTCGACTTCTTTGGCGGGGCGGCACGGAAGGATCATCCCGAATTTCACTTCGCAGGCTTCGAGGTACTCCCAGACGAAGCCTATGACAGCATTCTTGCGATGGAACAGCGAGCTATCGATCGATCCTATCCGCGCCTCGCTTGAACCATCCCAAAGACAACCGGCCAACGATCCAAGGAGACTATCGTGCGTCTACTGACCAAACTTGCCGCGGCAACCCTTGCCCTGGCACTGACTACCAGCCTCGCCAATGCGCAGGTCGTCGTGTCATCCAAGATCGACACCGAAGGTGGGCTCCTGGGCAACATCATCTCGCAGGTGCTGCAAGCCAATGGCGTGCCGGTGACGGAAAAAATCCAGCTTGGCGTCACCTCGGTCGTGCGCGAAGCTATCGTCGCAGGCCAGATCGATATCTATCCGGAATATACCGGCAATGCCGCCTTCTTCTTCAACAAGGCCGACGATCCGCTCTGGAACGATGCCGCCAAGGCCTATGCCGAAGCCGCGAAGCTCGACCTCGAAGCCAACAAGGTGGTCTGGCTGCAGCCAGCGCCGGCCAACAACACTTGGGCCGTAGCCCTCCGCAAGGATCTTGCTGAAGCCAATGGTCTCGTGACCTTCAGCGATTTCGGCAAGTATGTCGCCGGTGGTGGTTCGGTGAAGCTGGCAGCGTCGGCCGAGTTCGTGAGTTCGCCTGCGGCTCTTCCGAAATTCCAGGAAGTCTACGGCTTCACCCTTAAGCCCGAACAACTCGTGACGCTGTCGGGTGGCGACACCTCCGCGACTATTGCCGCTGCAGCGCAGCAGACCGACGGCGTCAATGCCGCCATGGTCTATGGCACAGATGGCGGCATTGCTCCGTCAGGCCTTGTCGTCCTCCAGGACGACAAGGGAGTGCAGCCGGTCTACGAGCCCGCCCCGATCATTCGTGAAGTCGTGCTCGCAGAATATCCGCAGATCAAGGACCTGCTGGCGCCGGTCTTTGCAAAGCTCGACATCACCACTCTGCAGGACCTCAACGGCCGTATTCAGGTCAGCGGAGAATCCGCGCAGTCCGTGGCCATCGATTGGCTGAAGACCAACAACTTCCTGAAGTAGTAGTCTCATCGAGGGGTGGGCCATTCCGGCCTGCCCCAACCCCTTTTGGTCATGACAGATAGTTTAACGCCACCATCCTCGCGGCATGTCTTTGACCGGTTGGGGATTGTCATCTCTGCTCTCGCAATAGCGGGGCTCTTTTGCCCCTTTGTGCTGTTCCGCGCCAATCGCATCGTGGCGGGCGAGGCCCGCTATCTGCTCGATGCCTTGCCGGGCTGGGCGGGTTATTTTCTTCTGGCGGCACTCGGTGCCGGCGCCGCGCTGGCTTTGCTGCGGCTCGAAGCGCGTCCGCGTCTGGCTATCAGTTTCGCAGCGCTCGTCTTGCTCGCCATTGGCCTGGGCTGGGCGGTGGATAGTGTGACACCCGAGGGCGACAAGATTTCGCGCACGGCACCGGCACTTGGCGTCTGGCTCGAATTGCTGGCCTTTGGCTTACTTGCGGCCGACAGTGTTGTGCGGTTGGGGCTGAAACCGCTGTCCCGTATTGCCCTGCTCTTTGTGGTTGGGCTCGCCATCGCGACCATCCTTGTTTCGGGCATCTGGTCCGATCTTTCGGTACTGCGCGAATATGCCAATCGGGCCGATGTCTTCTGGCGCGAGGGGGCGACCCATATCGCGCTGGCGTTGGGGTCGTTGGTCGCGGCTGCACTTGTCGGCCTGCCGCTCGGCATGGCCATTCATCCCACCCGGCGCGTGCGAGCCGTGGTCACCGGCATACTGAGCGCGGTGCAGACCATTCCTTCAATTGCGCTGTTCGGTCTTCTTATTGCCCCGCTCGCCTGGCTTGCAGCGACCGTTCCGGCCGCTGCCGCCGTCGGTATTGCCGGCATCGGCGCCGCGCCGGCAATGCTTGCGTTGTTTCTTTATTCGCTGATGCCCGTTGTCTCCAACACGCTGGCGG
>NZ_JAFKHD010000059.1 GCF_017307565.1 Devosia sp. | reverse complement strand
TGCCGGCATTGTTGAATGTTGCCTGATTGACCAGTTGTCCCTGGACCACGCCATTGCGCGTCATGTCGTAAAAGCCGGCTTCGAGCGGACGATTGTTCGTACCGACAGTCGGCACGTAGAAACCAGTGGTGTCGGTGTTCGCCGCGCCCAGCACCTCAGCGAAGCGGACGGCACCTGTGGCGGCATTGTTGAACACGGCGCCGGGGCCACCGAAATCGGAGATCGCGACCCGTTTGGTATCGCGAATGCCATCGCCATCGGTGTCGGCAAAGTGCCGGATATCGAGGGAGATAAACGAGTAGTTGTTGAAGGTGTTGACGCCGCCGGAGGCAAGCTCGACAAAGCCGGTGATCGTTCCGTGGTTTTCGATCGTCAGGTTGCCTGGGATCGCGGTCTGGCGACCGGTATCGGCGATCGCGCGGTCCGAGCCCGCCTGGATGAGACCATAGTTGGTCAAGAGACTGGAAGTGTCTGATCCGATCTGAATGCCGGCGGCCGCAACGCCCAGCGGCACGCCGAGGCCATTGGTTGTCGCCTGCCATCCGCCCGAAACGACCGCGCCTGGACCGATCGAGATCGAGGCCGGCCCCCCCCGTGCCACCGCAAGAACACCGACGCCATAGCTCCCAGTGGCGGAGATTGCCCCGTTTGAATTGATCGACACCTGGCTGCCCCGCGCCCGCAGACCTGCCGAGTTGTCGCCACTCGTGGCGATTTCGGAACCGGACGCATGCATGACGTCCACCACGCCGCTGGTATAGGCGGTAATGCCATTCGCGCCGCTTCCAGACGTCGTGACGTAGGTGCCCCCGCCCAGATCGATAATGACGTGGCCCGTACCGGCGTGCCGCACGTCGATGCCGTGCGCTACACGACCTGCGGTCGTGATGCTTGCCCCCGACGACAAGATGACGCTTATCGGTTGGGAATTGGCATTGTTGTTGGCAATCGCCAAAAGCCCCGAGGAGTTTTCGCCATAGGTACGAATAACGCCGGCCGACGAAAGGGCAAGGCTACCGATACCATCTGAAAATATCCAGGCGCCTCGTGCTATCTGCCCGCGGGTGATCAGTAGACCGGTGCCGGTCAAATCGATAGAAACGTCCCCCGATCCTGCACTATTGAAGTAATTGAACGCCGCGTCCGCCCCGTCCCCCAGGGTCTCGACAGAGCCCGCAATCTTAATTCTTGAAGCACCGTTACCATACTGGAGCGCATAGAGGCCTGCCGCAGAGTCACCCTCGGTGAAGACTGATCCGGTTTCGGTCTGCTCGATTACAACGTCACCTTGCGATGAACTATTGTGGCCATAGCCAAGCAAGGCGTAGGCACTGTAGCCAGTGGTCCTGACCGAACCCGACGACTTCAGGTAAGTCGATCCAAGGCCTTCGTGGAAGCCATAGAGGCCGAGGCTCCACTGCCCCGCGACCTCTATCGTGCTACCAGCAAGTTGCTCGATTGAGATGGAAGCGGCGCTGGTTGTATTTTGTATTCGCCCATACAGCGCGGTCGAACCCGACTGACTGGACGGGTTCGTGTCTGGGTTCGTGACGCTGATATTGGCGCCGGACGTGATGCTGATCGTGCCCGATCCAAATTGCTTAAGGTTCACGCCGTGGGATTCTAGGCCAGCAACCTTAATGCTCACACCAGAGCTGACGCTGATGGCTAGCGGTGCGCTGGTGGCGTTCACCAGCTCGACACCGCTGGCGTTTGGAGCGTCCGGCCTTGCGATCGTCACCCCGTCCCGTATCCGCAGCGTGAAGCCATCCAGGGCGGAATAGGAAATACCGTTCGCAAAAGGCGAAACATCACCTGCGTCACTATTTGGCGTAATGTTTACAGCGCCCTGGCTAGCATCGGTATTGCCCGCAATGCCATCGCATACCGCTGTCGCCGAAGGGCCAGATACAACGCCACATTCGTTGGCCGCCAGGACTTTTGGGACCAGCAACAAGGGCGTTGCAACAACTGCGAGCAGCGCCGATCCACTCCAAAAACTATTGGAGCGATGGCAGTCCTGAGCGCAAATTGAAACAAGTCCAGGAACTGCAAAGGCTTTCCGCATGAGCGCCTCACAATGCCGTAGTTCGCGAAGTAATCTTGATGTCAAATAGAAAATCGCACGCGTAGTGTACTTCTCGGGCCACTTCGCAGGTGAATAATGTAAATATAAGTTTCAATCAGTTTGGTTAATTTGTCTTTAATTTTGGTGTTTTGTGTAAAATATGCCGGAGCGTAGCGTTCTCGACTTGCATGCCTTGCCCGGGTCAATGCTTTTTCGTCGAGCCCAGGCGAAACCTGCGCCCTCGGCGGCAAGGCAGACGTCAGGTCGAACTGATAAGAACAAAGACACCCCCGCGCGGCCCGCCGCCTGGGGGAATTGATTGATTGCATGCCTTTGGTCGCGACAGTTTGCCCGCGAACGGCGCAGATTCTGCAGAATGGAAATCTGCTCGGCTTTGCTTGACTAGCGCACCCGTCCCATATTCGGCAGGAAAATCGTCAGCAACCCAGCCAATGGCATGAACGAGCAGAGCCAGAAGACGTGCTCGATACTCGTCACGTCCGCCAATGCGCCGAGCGCTGCAGCTGCAATACCGCCAGCACCGAAAGCGAAGCCGAAGAAGATACCGGCGATCATCCCGACCCGACCCGGCATGAGTTCCTGGGCGAATACGACGATGGCCGAAAAGGCCGACGAGAAGATCAGGCCGACGATTATTGTCAGGATCACGGTCCAGGTGAGGTCGGCATAGGGCAGCAACAGCGTGAAGGGCAGCACGCCGAGAATGGAGAACCAGATCACGAACTTGGCGCCGAACCTGTCGCCGATGGGGCCACCCAGGAACACCCCCAGTGCGGAGGCGCCGAGATAGACGAAGAGAAGAAGTTGAGCGTCCTGCACCCCGACGTCGAATTTGTCGATGAGGTAGAACGTATAGTAGCTTGAGAGGCTGGCCATGTACGCATTCTTGGTCAACGTCAGCACGGTAAGTACGGCGAGAGCGATCAGCGTCGTGCGTTTGTCAAAGATCAGTGCCGTGCTTGCTGGCGTCTTGCCGGCATTGATTCTGCGGTGCTCTGCATACCAGTTGCCAACGCGCCAGAGTATGAACATGCCCACGAGCGAGCCGATGGCAAAGAGGCTTATGCTCCATTGCCCCTGACGCAGGACGACGAATGCGGCAAGGAGTGGTCCAATGGCCGAACCTGCATTGCCACCGACCTGAAACAACGATTGGGCAAGTCCGTGCCGCCCGCCTGAAGCAAGCCTGGCCACGCGGCTGGATTCGGGGTGAAAAATGGCCGAGCCTAAACCGACAAAGGCAGAGCCGAGGATCAGCAACCAATAGGTCTGAGCGAAACCCAGAATGATCAGTCCTACTAGGCTTGACGCCATGCCGACCGGCAGCGAGTAGGGCAGCGGGCGCTTGTCCGTGTAAATTCCGATCATCGGTTGCAGCAGAGACGCGACGCACTGGAACGTCAGCGTAAGCAGCCCGATCTGCACATAGTCGAGGCCGTAATTGTCCTTCAGAATAGGATAGATCGCCGACAACAGCGACTGCATCACGTCGTTTATGAGATGGCACACACTCACAGCCACGATGATTGAAAGCGTGGTCTTGCCCGCGATGGCGTGGGCGGATGGGCTTGCTGCTGCTGTCATCTATCTAGTCCGGGGAGACGCGGCCAGACGCCGCGGAGCGTGACTAACATGTTGGCTACGCAGTGTCGTTGTCAGAAGACCGCCAAACCGTTCGGAAGGTCGATTTGAGCTATCGACGCGAAAAACGCCTCGGCGGCTAACCGACGATCTCCGCCGCGTGGCGTATTCCGTTGCAACTGCTTGGTGGCAGCGTCGGGTTGATCAGGTTCGGTCCCACTTGCGCTATTCTAGATGCGCCGCCGCGCGTCTTCCCCGCGCCGACCATCGCTTCCTTGCTCCCCACCGAATAGAGCCTTGGACGTGCATTCGCGAGGCGGTGCGGTTTGGCTAGGCCTGCTCGCAACTAGCGGCCTATGGGCCGGTAGGGCAGGGGGAGGCGGCCTTCGAACAGTAGCTCTCGACCCCATTTAAGACATCTATTTGCAATGCCCCCCTAAAAGCGAGCGTTCGATCTCGCCAGAACCCTGCCGTTAGAGGTGACGTCCAACTTGCCGGCGAATTCGGCCCATTCTTTTCCCCCTAGCAATCTCCACGCTATCGCTCCCGAATGGATTCACCATGGCTTTGGTGCCTCAGGCATTCAGTAGCCAAAATCATACCACTCCAAATGTTGCGGTCGATCGACAAAACAACGATTCAGCTACTGCACGCCTGAGTGTTTCCGTTTACGGCCTTATAA
>NZ_JAFKHD010000058.1:707-5076 GCF_017307565.1 Devosia sp. | reverse complement strand
TGGGGGGAGAGGTGGGGGTGGAGGTCAGGCCGGCCTGTCGGAACGAATTTTTGCGCCTCCCTGGATGCCCCCGGGACTTACCCCGGGGGCTGCGCCGTGGGAGGAGCGCATGGGTGTTGTTGTGTTTGTCGCTGATGGCCGGCCACCGGTATCAGCGACAGAACCAGACGCTCGTCGTTAGAAGAAGCCGAGCTTCTTGGGGGAGTAGGAAACCAGCATGTTCTTGGTCTGCTGGTAATGGTCGAGCATCATGCGGTGGTTTTCGCGACCGATGCCGGATTGCTTATAGCCGCCGAAGGCCGCATGGGCCGGATAGGCGTGGTAGCAATTGGTCCAGACGCGACCAGCCTGGATGGCGCGGCCAAAGCGATAGGCCCGGTTGCCATCGCGGGTCCAGATGCCGGCGCCGAGGCCGTAGAGCGTGTCATTGGCGATTTCGAGCGCCTCGGCATCGTCCTTGAACGTCGTTACCGAAACCACCGGCCCGAAGATTTCCTCCTGGAAGATGCGCATCTTGTTGGTACCGGCGAAAACGGTCGGCTTCACATAGTAACCGCCGGAAAGTTCACCCTCGAGATTGTTGCGTTCGCCGCCGGTAAGGACCTTGGCGCCTTCCTGCTTGCCGATATCGAGGTAGCTCAGGATCTTTTCGAGCTGTTCGCTCGATGCCTGCGCGCCGATCATGGTCGACATCTCGAAGGGCGAGCCCTGCTTGATGGCTTCGACGCGCTTGATGGCGCGCTCCATGAAGCGGTCATAGACATTTTCCTGGATCAGCGCGCGGCTCGGACAGGTGCAGACCTCGCCCTGGTTGAGCGCGAACATGGCGAAGCCTTCGAGGGCCTTGTCGAAGAAGTCGTCATCCTCGTTGACCACGTCTGAGAAGAAGATGTTGGGCGATTTGCCGCCGAGTTCCAGGGTGACGGGAATGAGGTTCTGGCTGGCATATTGCATGATCAGCCGGCCCGTCGTCGTTTCGCCGGTGAAGGCGATCTTGGCGATGCGGTTGGACGAAGCCAGCGGCTTGCCCGCTTCGAGCCCAAAGCCATTGACGATATTGAGGACGCCCGGGGGCAAGATGTCCTCGATCAGCTCCATCAAATAGAGGATCGAAGCCGGCGTCTGTTCGGCAGGCTTCAGCACCACGGCATTGCCGGCCGCGAGGGCAGGGGCGAGCTTCCAGACGGCCATGAGGATCGGGAAATTCCATGGGATGATCTGGCCGACGACGCCGAGCGGCTCGTGGAAGTGATAGGCGACGGTATCGTGGTCGATTTCCGAAATCCCGCCTTCCTGTGCGCGGATGGCGCCGGCGAAATAACGGAAGTGGTCGATGGCGAGCGGAATGTCGGCGGCCGTCGTTTCGCGGATCGGCTTGCCGTTATCCCAGGTCTCGGCCAAGGCGATTTCGTCCAGATGCTCCTCCATCCGGTCAGCGATCTTGTTGAGCATTACGGCGCGCTGCGCCACCGAGGTGCGCCCCCACGCGGGCGCAGCCTTGTGCGCCGCATCGAGCGCCTTTTCGATGTCGGCCGCCTTGGAGCGTGCGACTTCGCAAATGACCTGGCCGGTAACCGGCGAGGTATTCTCAAAGGTCTCGCCATCTACGGCGTCGACCCACTGGCCGCCAATGTAATTGCCATACTTGGCCTTGTACGGAGACTTGGTCCGCTGGCCGACGAATTCGGGTTTGTTCATGGCATCCTCCCTTTTTGGATGCCTCACTCATTGCAACGGCCGTGCCAGCATTTCCCAAGTCATTGGTGCAACAGCCGAAATTTTCGTGATGCGCAATTGGCTGGACGGATCGAATTTCCGGATGCAACACTTTGCAACAACCAGAGGCGATGGCGGATGCAACACCTGTTGCAAACTGCCACAACTGGGAGGAAACGAGGATGAACAATGCGTCTGAAGCGGCCCTTGCCGCTGCTCGCGAAAAATTCTTCTCTGGTATGGATATGCCCGAAGGGCTGGTCCCCGCGCCGATCCTGCGTTCGTGGCAACGATGCGCCGAACAGGGGCTCGATGCTGGCGGCGCAATACTCGCGGAGCCGATGACGGCGGCAGAATTGCGGGCATTGCAGGAGCAGAACGAGGCGCTGCGCCTGCTTTCCCGCTCGGAACTCGTGGCGCTGCGGGCCGAGGCCAAGCTTACTGACAGCGTCGTTATTCTCACCGATGCCAAGGGGCTGGTGCTCGATACCGCCGGCAGCCCGGAATTTGCCGGGCGGGCGGCGCAGGTCGCCCTCCGCCCCGGCGTCGCCTGGTCCGAAACCTCTACCGGCACCAACGCCATCGGCACGGCGCTGGCCGAGCGCCGCGCTATCGAAGTCCACGGCGCCGAACACTTCTTCGAGCCGCACGGCATTTTGCACTGTGCGGCGTCGCCGATTTTCGATCCCTACGGCAAGCTGGTGGGTGTGCTCGATATGTCGGGACATGCTTCGACCGAGCACACTCATGCCATGGGGCTTGTGCGCCTTGCGGTGGGGCAGATCGAGCATCGTTTCTTCAATCGGAATTTTGAAGAAATGACAGTCGTGCGGTTTCACCGGTCGGCTGACCTCCTGGGGACGGCGCGGGAAGGCATTCTGGTTTTTGATGGCGACAGGCTCGTTGCTGGCAATCGCCGGGCCCTGCATCTGGTGGGGCTCGACAGGAGAGCGCTGCGCAAGGCGACGCGCGAGGAGATTTTTGCTGGCGCGGCGCTGGCGATGGACAATGGCGAATTGCGCAGCCGCAATGGCGAACGCTACTTTGCCGCGGTCAGCCAGCCCCGTGCTCGCGCGCCCGATGTCGTGGGTACGGTGCCGCGCAGCGCTCGCCCGGCCAAAGACAGGCCGTTGCTGTCGCCGGAGGCGTCGGCCGACCTCGCCCGGAGCATCCGCCTCGTCAATGCCGAGATTCCGCTGCTGATCGCGGGGGAGACCGGAACCGGCAAGGAGGTTTTTGCGCGGCATCTGCACTCCAAGTCGGCACGGGCCGGCAAGCCGTTTATTGCCATCAACTGCGCGGCGCTGCCCGAAAGTCTCATCGAGGCCGAGCTCTTTGGTTATGAGGCGGGGGCTTTTACCGGCGCGCGCAAGTCGGGGGCCAAGGGGCTGGTGCAGCAGGCGGAGGGCGGCATTCTGTTTCTCGATGAAATCGGGGACATGCCGCTGTCCTTGCAGTCGCGTCTGCTGCGCGTGCTGCAGGATCGCGAGGTGGCGCCGCTTGGTGGAGGTACGCTGCAGAAGGCTGATTTCGTGCCGATTGCCGCGACCAATCGCGATCTCAAGGCTATGGTCGACGCCGGCACGTTCCGCGCCGATCTCTATTTCCGCATCGCTCAATATACCGTGACCCTGCAGACCCTGGCGGAGCGGGCAGACCGGCGTGAGTTGGTGGAGGCGCTTTGGGCGCAAGTGGCGCGCGCCCATGATCCACTGCCCAGGGCGGTGGTTGAGCAGTTGGGCGACTATCCGTGGCCCGGCAACTTCCGCGAACTGGTCGGCTATCTGAGGGCCATGGCGGCGCTCAGTGATCCGGGACAGCCGCTGGCCATGGTGCCACTGGCAACGGTGCCGGACCGGCCGATTGTGCATGACCTGCCAGAGGGCGATGTCGACGCCATCACGCACGCCGCCATGCGTCGCGCCATCGAGCGGCACAATGGCAATCTCTCGGCGGCGGCAAGGGCGCTTGGCATCGATCGCTCGACGCTTTACCGGCGCTATGTGTGGAAAGAGGCGCGGGCCTAGAAGCAGTGAGGCGGACATTCCGCACCTTGTTTCGCCCCCTTCTGCCCCGGCGTGCTTGTGCGTCAGCGCTGCGGACGGTAATTGAACCTCATGCCCTACTCCCTTCGCCCCGCCCTGGTCCTGGTCGCCCTCATCGCAGTTCTCGCCATGGCGCCGGTTGCGCCAGAGGCCGGCAATGTCATCTTCCTTGCCACCGGCGGACTTTCGATCCTGCTGCTGTTTTCGCGCGGTAAGGAGCATGTGCGGCGTCCGATCGTCTGGATGCCGCTGGCGGGTCTTTTGCTCATGGCCGTGGCCTATGTCATTGGCGCGGGGTCATTTGAGGGTCTTATTGGCCTCGCCTATTTCGCCCCGCTCTTTGCCGTCTGGCCGCTGGTCAGCGCTGGGGACGAGCTCGAAGCCGAAAATACCGCGAGCCTTGTCGGGCTCCTGGCCCTTGCTGGCGTGGCGGGCGCGGCGATCGTGGCGGTGTTGGAGGTCGTGGCGACCGGGACCGTGAGAGCCGGCGGTGGCGTGGCTAATCCTATCCATTTTGCCGATGTTGCCTTGCTCGTCGGGTTCCTGGCCTGTGCCAGCGTTTTCGCGCGAATTGGAATCTGGCGCTTTGCCTTCCTGCTCGGTCCGGT
>NZ_JAFKHD010000058.1:0-661 GCF_017307565.1 Devosia sp. | reverse complement strand
TTGCTGTCGTGCTCTCCGGCACGCGCGGGGCGGGTGGCGCGGTTGGCGCCATGGTGGCCGTTGCCGGTATAGGAATGGTGGTACTGCGTCTGGTGTCACTCAGGGTAGCGCTGGTGACGCTCCTGGTCCTCGTTATCGGCGGTGGCCTGGCGCTTTGGCTGGGGGCGAGCCAGCTCTCCGGCATCGAGCGCGTGCTGATCGATATTGGCGATGTCGTCAAAAACGGGGTGCCAACCGATGAGTCGACGTCGATCCGGCTTGAGATGCTGCGCGGTGGGTTTGAAGCATTTTTGCAGGCGCCGATTTTTGGGCACGGGCCATTGGCTTTCGTGGGCCTTGCCAATGATCTTTCAGGGCTGCCGCCCGGAAACTGGCCTCATCTGCACAATGACCTCGCAGATTTTGCGGCGAGCGCTGGTGTCGTCGGTCTGGTCGCGTTCGCCCTGTTTCTCCTGGCGCCAATCGTGGAAGTCGCCCGCAGTGCAGAACACCCCACTCGGCGTCACGCTCTGGTTCTTGTAACGACACTTGTTGCCGGCTTCTTCGTCATGGGGCTTACCAATGTCATGTTTGGCATTTTGACCGTGACCACTGCCTATGCGGCCGTTTGCGTCGTTGCCGGGCTTCTGGTGGTGCCTGGGGATAGCAAGGGCTATCCAAC
>NZ_JAFKHD010000057.1 GCF_017307565.1 Devosia sp. | reverse complement strand
GCGCGGGCCTGCCGCAACTGGGCATCAATGCTGATGCCGACACCACCAATCGGCTATCTATCGCGGCTGACGCGACACTGCTCAATCACGATGGCGCGGGCCATCAGCTCAAACTCAACAAGGCCAGCGCGGGCGACACGGCAAGCGTGCTGTTCCAGAGCAACTGGTCCGGTCGCGCCGAGATGGGATTGCTGGCCGACAATGCCTGGCGCCTGAAAATCAGCAGCAATGGCAGCACATGGACCAATGCCGTCGTCATCGCGGGCGATGGCAGCGCCAGCTTTGCCGGCGCGCTGAAACCCATCACCGACAATGCGCAGACCCTGGGCGCCAGCGGCGCGCGCTGGAGCGCCGTCTGGTCGGCTACCGGCACGATCCAGACTTCAGACATGCGCCTCAAGACGGATATCCTGCCCAGCGATCTCGGTCTTGACTTCATCCTGGCGCTGCAGCCCGTGCGCTATCGTTGGCGCGACAACGCTACGGATGAACGCGTGCATTATGGCCTCCTCGCCCAGGATGTGCTCGCCACGACGAAAAACCACGGCGTCGCGCAGTTCGGCGGCCACGTGCTGGTCGACGACGCCGATGCGGAGAGCCAGCAGGCCCTGCGCTATTCGAGTTTCATCGCCCCTCTGATCGCGGCGGTGCAGACTCTCGCCCAGCGCGTCAAGGCGCTGGAATCAGATCTTTAGGCCCCTAATCAACGCCTTGATGGCCTTGCGATAGTCCGCCAGCTCCTGGGGCTCAGCCAGCGCGGCGCGATCAAAGAGCGCATCGAGCAGTTGCGCCAGCGGGGTGACCGGCAGGTCGCGGATGGCGCCTGCCGACACCGCGGCCGATACACCTTCAATCAGCGTCCTGAGACCGAAGCGTGCATTGATGGCTTCGAGGCGGTCGCGCTCGATCACCGCCGGAGCGTCGATGAGCAGGATGCGCCGGCGGCCGGGGTCCTGCATGCCGGCAAGATAGGCGTCCCCGCCTTCAATCAGCGCTCGCACCGGGCCCGGCTCATCCTCGCCGGCGGCAGCGGCGTTGATCGCGAGGGCCAGGAGGGCATGCTCTTCTTCCACTACCGCCTCGAACAGCGCCTGTTTGTCGGCGAAGTGGTGGTAGAGTGCGCCGCGGGTCACCCCCGCCTCCGCCGCGATGGTCGGCGTGTTGGTGGCGCCAAAGCCGTGCTCGGCAAATTGCTGGCGGGCGGCGGCGACCAGAGCCCGACGCGTGGTTTCGCGCCGCTCTTCCTGCGTTCTGCGCTGCACTTGCATACATACACCCTGTTTGTTATATTACGTGCATTCAGTATGTTTCTTTTTAGTTCAAACCGCAAGGAGACGGACCATGTTTTCTGCCTATTACCCGCTGCTGCAGGTCAAGGATGTGGCCGGAACCGCCGCCTTCTACCGCGACCTCTTCAGCTTCACCACGATCTTTGAAAGCGATTGGTACATGCATTTGCGCGCGCCGAACGGGCCGCAGGAACTTGCCATCATCGCCTACGACCACGACACCATTCCCTCTGAAGGCCGCATTCCTACCGCCGGCCTGATCCTCAGCTTCGAGGTCGAGGATGCCACGGCAGAGGCCAGGCGCTTTGCCGAAAAAGGCATCAGGATCGCCCAGCCGCTGCGGGACGAGGTCTTTGGCCAGCGCCATTTCATTGCCAGCGATCCCAATGGCATTCTGCTCGACGTCATCACTCCGATCGAGCCCGATCCCGCCTGGCTCGCCGCCACCGGCGGTCAATAATACCAGGTCAGGGCCGCGGCGCTTTCCGCATTGAAATGCAGCGTCACCGTCACGTCATTCATCGTGTCGGTGGCGCCATCGATAAACTGGCGCTGCAGCAGCGTGATGGTCTCGGCCTCGGCGTCGGACCCCTTCAGCACATAGTCGAAACAATCGATGCGCTCGCTGCTGCGCCCGTCGCCGATCTGGGTCTTGAGCGCCCAGAGCTCGCGCCCACCGAGCGCGACCCCGTTGGCGCGGTTGATCGCGCGGATCGAGGGCAGCCAGTCATTGCCCGTCTCGCAGATATAGCGGCCATCGGCGAACTTGCCGTTGTCGGTGAAGATGACGTCGTGGTCAGCGTCCCAGGCATTGCCGATCTCATAGGTCGCGCCCTCGTCGGTCACCTCGAGATAGATATCCGACCAGGAACAGGCCCCGTCGTTTTCGGCATAGCACCAGCGCTCGGAATTGCGCATCAGCTTGGCGATCTCGGTAATGGGCACCAGTTTGCCGACCTTCATGCGATCGAGCACCGACTGCGTTTCCCCGTCAAAGGCCAGCGCTGGCGTGAGACCAACAATACCGATGGCAAGACAAGCAAAAAGACGACGCATGGGCTCCCTCCCGAGAATTGTTCCATGCCCGCACCTTAGGTCAAAGGCAAGCCAAACGAAACCTCGGCTTGACTTGAATGTTATAATGTAACATTGCATCCGCCTCTAATACGAACACGCGGAGACATGCGATGCAGGACGTGATCATCATTGGTGGCAGCTTTGCCGGGCTTTCGGCCGCGCTGCAGCTCGGGCGGGCACGGCGCAAGGTCACCGTGCTCGACACCGGCCTCAACCGCAATCGCTACGCCGAGCACGCACATAATATTTTCGGCCATGACGGTACCCCGCCCGCCGACCTCTTGGCGACGGCACGCGCCCAGATTGCTCACTATCCGAGCGTGACACTGGTCAATGCCGGCGCCGTCAGCATTGCGGGCGAGCCCGACGATTTTGTCGTGACGACCTCGAACGGAGACACCGTGTCGGGCCGCCGCATCATCCTCAGCTATGGCATCGTCGATGAATTTCCCCCCATTCCCGGTTTTGCCGAAAGCTGGGGCAAGACGGTCATCCACTGCCCCTTCTGTCACGGCTATGAGGTGGCGGGGACGCGCTGGGGCCTCGTCTACTCGTCGCCCATGTCGCTCCATGGCGCGGTGCTCTACGCCAATTGGACCGATGACATCACGCTCATCCTCGATGGGCACGAACTTGCCGACGAAGAGCGCAGCAAGCTTGCAAAGCGCGGCGTGAAAATCGTCGATGGCAAACTGGCGTCCATTCAGCACCAGCAAGGCCGCATTTCCGGCGTCACCATGGCAGATGGCAGCCAGGTCGGGCTGGAAGTGCTCTATGCCCATCCGCGCAACCGGCCCTCGGCGGATCTGCATGTTCAGCTTGGCCTTGAAACCAAGGACACGCCAACGGGCATCATGCTCGCTATTGCCGACATGGGTACAACCTCGCGTCCTGGCATTTTTGCCGCCGGCGACCTGACGACCGGCATGCATTCGGTCACCTTCGCCAACAATACCGGCTCGCTCGCCGCCATGGGCGCGCTGCAGTCCATGATGGTTTGACCGGAAAGGCCCCCTCACCCAGCCCTGCGGGCCGACCTCTCCCTCTGGGGGAGAGGTCGACGGCGCAGCCGGCAGGTGAGGGGGCCTTGTCCCAAAACCCTACCGCAACCACCCCTGCGGCCGCGGATGCAGTTCCATCTGCCCGTCTTTCGTCGCCTCATCAATCGCCACGATTTCCTCGGCGCTCAGGTCCAGATTATCGATCACCCCAAGATTATCCTTGAGCTGCTCCAGCGTGCGCACACCGATCAGCGCCGAGGTCACCTCCTGGCGCCGCAGCACCCAGGCCAACGCCAGTTGCACCAGCGATTGGCCGCGGTTCCGTGCAATCACAGCGAGCTTGTCCACCGCCTCAAGCACCCGAGGCTCGATATGGCTGGCCCGGAGCGACCCATTGGGATTTTCGCCCCGGGTGCCTGCCGTATTGCCGCCCGACGAATATTTCCCCGAAAGCACACCCTGCGCCAGCGGCGAAAAGGCGATGATGCCGATGCCCAGTTCGCCACAGGCATCGATCGTCTTGTCGTTCTCGATCCAGCGATTGAGCACCGAATAGCTCGGCTGGTGGATGGTTGTGGCAACGCCCATCTCTTTGAGAATCCGGTGCGCCTCCCGCGTTTCCTTTTCAGGATAGGAGGAGACGCCGACATAAAGCGCCTTGCCCGATTTCACTGCATGGGCCAGTGCGCCCATCGTCTCTTCAAGCGGCGTTTCGGGATCAAAACGATGGGAATAGAAAATGTCGACATAGTCGAGGCCCAGACGTTTGAGACTCTGATCGAGACTGGCCAGTACATATTTGCGGCTCCCCCATTCGCCATAGGGGCCCGGCCACATATTGTAGCCGGCCTTGGTCGAAATGATCATCTCGTCGCGATAGGGGCGGAAATCCCGCGCCATGACCTGACCGAACAGTTCTTCGGACGAGCCGGCGGGTGGGCCATAATTGTTCGCGAGATCGAAATGGGTAATGCCCTGGTCGAAGGCATAGCCCAGGATTTCCATGGCGCCGGGATAGTCGCGCGTGCCGCCAAAGTTCTGCCAGAGGCCAAGGCTCAGGACCGGCAGTTTCAGCCCCGAATGACCAGAGCGGCGATACTGCATGGTG
>NZ_JAFKHD010000056.1 GCF_017307565.1 Devosia sp. | reverse complement strand
GGAAATCTTGGCCGAAGACGCCGAGAGCTGCTCCATGGCGGCGGTCGCGCGGGTCATGACCTCGCCACCTTCTTCCGCGGTGCGACTGACAAGCTGGGCGTCAGAATTGGCGTCGCGCGCCCGGTCGGCGTTTTGCAGCACGGTGCTGGCGAGCTGTTCCATTGCCGCGGAGGTCTCTTCGATTGTCGCTGCCTGCTTGGTCGTACGCTCGCTGAGATCATTTGCGCCTGACAAAATCTCGCCTGTCGCCGTCTTGATCGAACGCGAGGTCTGCTTGAGCTGTCCGACAACTTCGCTCAGGGTCTCCGCCACGGCATTGGCGTCATCCTTGAGCTTGGCAAAAGCACCGCTGAAATTACCCTGCATGCGCACGGTCAGATCGGTGCGCGCCAGGGCCCCGAGCACGATGCCGGTTTCAGACACGCCGCTATCCACCGTCTCGACCAGCGAATTGACGCTGCGCGCAAGACTGTTGAGCTCGGCATCGGGGAATTCGGCATGCACGCGCTTGGTGAAGTCACCAGCAATGGCGGCATCCACCACTTCGCCAAAGGCCGCCTGCAGGTCCATCATCATGGCACGGCGGCTTTGCTCATCCGCGACGATACGGGCGGCCTCCGCCTCCGTCATCTGGCTGATCTTGAGCCCGTTCTCGCGGAAGATTTCCACGGCCCGTGCCATATTGCCAATCTCATCCTTGCCCTTCTGGTAGGGCACTTCGAGATCATAGCGACCTTGCGCCAGTTCGCGCATAAGTCCGGTCATCTTCTGGATCGGCCCGGAGATGAAGCCCGCCCCAAACCAGACAAGCGCCAGCGAGAACAAAGCCAGCACCGCGGCAGCACCGATCGCAAGATTACGCGTGTGATCCACCCCGGCATAGATGGTCGCCAGCGGCACCTGCATCATCATGGTCCACTGTTCCGGCACGCCGGGGACGTGAAGCTTCGAGGTGACCACGAACTGCTGGATCCCTGCGGGATCCACATAGTTTATTCCCTCTTCCATCCGCTCGGTATCAAGCAGGGTGGCGGCAACTTCGGGACTAAGCGGCGTACCGGCAAGGGCGGGGTCGGCATTGACGATCCACATGCCGTTATTGCTTACCAGTTGAACTGTACCAACACCGAAGGGCCTGAGCTGGCTGATTACACCCGAAACGGTCTCCAGCGTCAGATCGGAGGTGAGAATGCCGATGGCCTTGTCGTTCTTGCGCACAACGACGCTCGCCGTGGTCATCAGCACGGTCTTGCCGCCGACCGTGTAGCTATAGGGCGGAACGAGGGTATTGCGGTTTTCCCGCATTGGCAGGTCATACCAGTCGCCGGTTCCCGCCTCGGGGCTCATGACAAGCTGCTCAACGATGATTTCGCCGTTCGGCCTGGCGAAATAAGGTACGAAGCGCCCATTCTCATCGGAATAGGGGTGGCCGATGAACTCGGCATCGCGCCCGTCGGGCTGATTGGGTTCGAAGGCCAGCGTCATGCCCATGAGCGTCGGACGCGATTCCAGCACACGGGTCACGATCTGACCCAGCTGATCGCGATCGATTTGCTCGCCGGCCATGGCCCCCTCGATCGCCGCAGCAGCGCCCTCGGTCATGTTGACGATGCCGCCGAGCTGGCCAGCAGCCATCTGCGAATAGGAATCGAGCAAGGCCTTGGCGCGCTCCTGCGCCTCAGTGCCCGCAGTCTGATACATCAGGGCGATGCCGCCAGCGATCAGGCCCGCCATGCTTACGGCAAAGAGAACTCCCGCCCCCGTCACCAGCTTGGCGCGAATAGAAAGATCGGAAAACTTCATTTCAACGCAATTGCCTCCACGCCCTTCTGGGCGGAATCTTGGTCAGCAGCCCCCAATGCTGACTCGCGGCCGTGCCAAAATGTCAGCGCCCCCCATAAAGGAAGCACTTTCTGATGGCCGTCGAAACGGAACCACGAGTCTGCAATGTTCTGCGTCCACCCCCAGCAAGGCATGAATTGCGTTAAGCTGCGGTAAAGCATAATGCTCGCCGCCGGTTATTTCGTCGATCGGGGGGGCCTCCGCGAAGATCGCCGCTATCCCGGAACAAAAAATCCCGACCTGCGCGCCGCAGATCGGGATTGCATTCGTCGACGATGCTCAGCCCTTAGAACTCATCCCAATCTGCCGAGATGGCAGCACTGCCTACGCTTCGCAGCCCCCCGGATTTCGCTGCCGCAGCCGCCGCGGGGCGTCTTTCCACCACTGCACTGCGTTGCCCCGAACGTCCATCGAGCCTGAAGATATCGACGATCCGATCGAGCTCGTTGGCCTGCGCCTCGGTCTGCTCGATGGCCGCATTGGTCTCTTCCACCAGCGCCGCATTGTGCTGGGTCATCTGGTCCATCTGCCGCACCGCCGTGGTGATTTCCTCGATGGCTCCCGCCTGGTCCCGGCTATCGCGCGCAATCGCCTCGAGCGAAGCCGTATTGTCCCGAATTGCGTCCAGCACCGAAGCGAGCTTGCTCGCCGCTTCTTCCACGAGCTTGGAGCCCGAAGCCACCTCGCCCGCACTCTGCTCGATCAGCACCTTCACTTCCGAAGACGCCTGCGCCGCCGACTGCGCCAGCCGCCGCACTTCCACCGCGACCACGGCAAACCCCTTGCCTGCGTCGCCCGCCCGCGCGGCTTCCACCGAAGCGTTGAGCGCCAGAAGATTGGTCTGGAAGGCAATATCGTCGATCATCCCGATGATATTGGAAATCTTGGCCGAAGACTGAGTAATCCGCTCCATCGCGCCCGTGGCGTTCTGCATGGCAACGCCACCATCCTCCGCCGTGCGGGTGACTTCGGCGGCATTGGCGCTGGCATCCTTGGCGCGAGCGGCATTGCCCAGCACGGTCGACGCCAACTGCTCCATGGCCGCCGACGTTTCTTCGATGGTCGCCGCCTGGCGCGTGGTGCGCTCGCTGAGATCGTTGGCCCCCGAGAGGATTTCACCCGTGGCCGTCTTCAGCGTGCCAGAAGCCGAACGGAACTGGATGACGATGTCGGTCAGCTTTTCGGCCACCGCATTGATATCGGATTTGAGCTTGGCAAAGGCTCCGCGATGCTCGCCCTGCATGCGCCGGGTGAGGTCGGTATTGGCAAGTGCGCTCAGCACCGTCCCCGTTTCCTCGAGCCCACGGTCGACGCTCCCCACCAGCGTATTGACCGAGTTGGCAAGGCCATTGAGCTCGGCATCGGGGAATGTCGCTGGCACACGCCGCGAAAAATCGCCTTCGATGGCGGCTTCGACCACGTCGCCAAAGGCGCGCTGCAGTTCCACCATCATGATCTGCCGCTCTTCCTGGTCGCGAATGATGCGCGCCGCTTCCGCCTCGGTCATCTGCGCCACGCGCAGCCCGTTCTCGCGGAACACTTCCACCGCCCGTGCCATGGCCCCCACTTCATTGCCGCGGGTGAGATAGGGCACGTCCGTCTCGAACTCACCCCGCGCGATCGCATCCATGGCCGCGCCAATCCGGGGCAGCGGCCGGGTGATGATGAGGCTCAGGATATAGCCGATCACCCCCAGAACCAGCGTTGTCACCACAGCGATGACGAGCATCAGCACCATCATGCTCTGCACCGACCCTTCGATGGCTTCGAGCGTTTCGCCCACGAAAATGGCGCCGGCCACCGCTCCGTCCTCGCGCACCACCGGATGGTAGGCCGCATAATAGGCCTTGTCGCCGATCGTCTCCTCGCCAAGCCAGGAGCGCCCTTCCTTCAGCGTCGCAATGATCACGCCGGCCGGATCAAGTACCTGCCCCTTGAGGCTGGTATCGCTCGCATCCTTCAGTGTCGTGGTATTGATCACCAGGTCCTTGGTGTCCTTGTCCGCGATGTAGATCGAGGTTTCACCCCCGGTCACCCGCGAAATCCCGTCGACAAGTTCGGTATCGAAAAACGGCAGCAGCGCCCAGAGCGTCACCTTGCCCAGCGCCCCATCCTCGCCCCAGTTGACGACCGTGCCGCCCGCCTTGTTGGTGGCGGCCGCAAAGATGGTCGCCGCGGTGCGCAGGTTCGCCTCTTGCCGGTCTCTCCCCTGCTGCATCATCGTGCTCGAGAAGTTGAGATAGATGCCGATGGCCACCACCGTGATCGAAACCACGATTGCGGCCGTCACCAGCGTTGCGATGATGAATCTCAGGCTCAGACGCCCGAAAAGGGCGGAAATCGACCGTGCCATACTTGTCCCCCGGATGCGCAATGTCGGGCGGGAGCTTAGGTCGGTCAAATTTAAGCAAATATTACAATGGTTTAACAGGAGCAAATTTTCACTACGAGATGCCACCGGTGAAAATCACCCGGTCCGAAGTGCCCGATATCGCCCCCATTTTCACGATGACATCCCCGAAAGGAAAACGGGGAGGGCACGCCAAACGCACCCTCCCCGTATTCAGGTCAAAATTCGATTCGAGCCGGCGCCTAGAACTCGCTCCAGTCATCAGTCTTCACCGCGGCATTGCCGTGGTTGAGATAGCTCCTG
>NZ_JAFKHD010000055.1 GCF_017307565.1 Devosia sp. | reverse complement strand
TGAAGACGCCGCGTTCTTCGGCATTGGCCCGGCCATAGAATTTCAGGTCGCCCATGGCAAAGACGGTGTCAGGCTGGCTGCCGAGCCAGAAGTTGACGAGGTCGAAGTGGTGGGTCGACTTATGGACCATCAGGCCACCGGAATTGCGCTTGTCGCGGTGCCAGCGGCGGAAATAGTCGGCACCGTGGCGGGTATCGAGCAGCCATTCGAAATGGATGGAGGTCGGGGTGCCGATGGCGCCTTCGGCGATCAGCTCGCGCAGGGCCGAATTGTGCGGGGCATAGCGATAGTTGAAGGTGACGCGGATCTTGCGGCCAGTGCGTTCAACGGCGTCGAGAATGTCCTGGCACTTTTCCTTATCAACGGTCATCGGCTTTTCGGTAATCACGTCGCAGCCGAGTTCCATGGCGCGGATGATGTACTTGTGGTGGGTACGGTCGACCGAGGTGACGATGACGAAATCGGGCTTTTCGGCCGCGATCATCTTTTCGAAGTCGGCGGCCTTATAGGTCGGCACCGGCTTGCCGCCAAGCTCTTCGGAGAAGATGCGGTTGGTGTAGTCCATGCGCGTCTGGTTGGTATCGCAGAGGGCGACGACGCGGGAGTTTTCCTTATGGGGTCCGAGGATGGCCTCGTAGAACATCCTGGCCCGTCCGCCCGTGCCCACGATTGCATAAGTCTTGACCATTTCCGCTCCTCGCATGCCATCAAAACCACGGCGAGATGACTCATGTTTTCGCCGTTTGGTTACATGTACCATACAAGATTGACGGCGTGCACTCGTTCTTTTGAGGGACCCGGAAAAGACGAGGCGCGCCCCTGCGGATTGCAGCGACGCGCCTCGAATTGAGCTTTAAACTCAGTTAGTTGGTGCGGGCCAGGTGGCGGTTCATATAGAGCGCAACCAGGGTGCAGATGGCCCCTGAGAGCAGATAGGCGCCGGAGGAAATGAGGCCAAAGCTGCTCGAAAGCGCGAGCGCGACGAAGGGCGCGAAGCCGGCCCCGAACAGCCAGGCAAGGTCCGAAGTCAGCGCCGAGCCGGTATAGCGGTAGAGACGCGTAAAGTTGGACGCCACGACACCGGAGGATTGGCCGAAGGAGAGGCCGAGAAGGGCAAAGCCCGAGACCATGTAGAGGATTTCGCCCGTCGGGCCGGCGTCGAGCAGCAGCGGCGCGGAGATGGAATAGACGCCGATGGCTGCGGCCGAGACCCCCAGCAGCCAGCGCCGACCGAAGCGGTCGGCGAGGTAGCCGGAAAGCACCACGGCAAAGAGGCCGACAAAGGCCGAACCAACCTCGATGACGAGGAAATTGACCGGTGGCTCCCGGGTGAAGAGAAACACATAGGAGAGCGGGAACACGGTCACCATGTGGAAGAGCGCAAAACTCGCGAGGGGGGCGAAGGCGCCGATGACGATGTTGCGCCAGTCATTGCCAACGGTCTCGCGAATCGTGGTCGGGATCAGTTCGCCGCCTTCGAAGAGGGTCGTGTATTCGGGCGTCACCACGATGCGGAGGCGGGCAAAGAGCGCCACCACGTTGATGGCGAAAGCCACGAAGAAGGGATAGCGCCAGCCCCAGGCCAGGAAGTCTTCGGCCGAGAGGGACGAGGAGAGGTAGGCAAACAGCGCTGATGCAACGATGAGGCCAATGGGGGCGCCGAGCTGCGGCACCATGGCGTACCAGCCGCGCTTTTCCTGGGGAGCATTGAGCGCCAGGAGCGAGGCAAGACCATCCCACGCGCCGGCGAGGGCGAGGCCCTGGCCCATGCGGAAGATGATGAGGATCGCGACGGCGAGCCAGCCGACCTGGTCGTAGCTGGGGAGGAACGCAATGGCCACGGTGGAGATGCCGAGCAGCATCAGTGCGATCGTGAGTTTGACGCCGCGTCCATAGTTACGGTCGACCGCGGAGAAGATGACGGTGCCGATCGGGCGGGCGACGAAGGCCAAAGCGAAGACGGCGAAGGAGAGCAAAGTGCCGGTTAGCGGGTCGGCGAAGGAGAAAATCACCGAGGGGAAAACCAGCACCGAGGCGATGGCATAGACGAAGAAGTCGAAGAACTCGGAGGTGCGACCAATAATCACACCGATGGCGATCTCGCCTGCATCTACTGGTCGATGGCCGGTGTGCAGGGCCCGCGCATCGCGTTCGGCGGCTGTCTCAGGGACGTGGGAAGTGGAGGTTGCCATGTCGCTAAGCTCCTGGTTTTGATCGAATTTCTGATCGGCGGTCCGGGAGGAGGGGGAGGGCCGTCAGTCGTTCACTACGGACTGGTTTGAGGCTGTCTTGCATCAAAGACCCAGCGCTTACGAGTGGACAAAATGTCCGATGGCGCAGAGGATGCCATGAGAGTAGTCCGCAAACCAAGCGCAGTCTTCCTCCCAAGGGCCGCAATGTCTCGTTTTGCCAAACTTCTTCTAGTGCCCCTCGCGGCGCCATTGCTTGCCGGCTGTAACGCCGTCGTCCTGGCGCCTGCTGGCGATATCGCCATGCAGCAACGCGATCTCATCCTCATCGCAACAGTGCTCATGCTGCTCATCATCATACCGGTGATGGTGCTGGTGGTGCTGTTTGCCCGCAAGTATCGGGAGGGCAACAACGCCAAGTACGAGCCCGACTGGGATCACTCGACCCATCTCGAGCTCGTCATCTGGTCGGCGCCGCTGGCCATCATCATCTGCCTTGGCGCGGTGACCTGGGTGTCGACGCACCTGCTTGATCCCTATCGCGAGCTCGGCCGCATCGGCCCTGACCGCCCGGTGGCCGCCGATGTGCAGCCGCTCGAGGTGGAAGTGGTGGCGCTCGACTGGAAGTGGATGTTCATCTACCCCCAATACGACATCGCCACGGTCAACGAACTGGTTGCCCCGGTCGATCGGCCGATCAGCTTCAAGCTGACCGCCTCGACGGTGATGAATTCCTTCTACATCCCGGCAATGGCCGGCATGATCTATGCCATGCCCGGCATGCAGACACGCCTGCACGGCGTGATCAACGAACCCGGCACCTATAAGGGCATTGCCGCACACTATAGCGGCCACGGTTTCTCGGGCATGCACTTTGCGACCAAGGGCGTGAGCGACAGCGAGTTCGACGCCTGGGTGGCGGAGGTTCGCGCCTCGCCCGATATGCTCAACCGCCAGCGCTACCTCGAAGTCGAGAAGCCCAGCGAACATGTTCCGGTGATGCACTTCGCCGGTGTCGAGAGCGGGCTTTATACCGCCATCGTCAACATGTGCGTCGAGCGCGACAAGATGTGCGCCAGCGAAATGATGTCGATCGACGAGAAGGGTGGCCTCGGCCATGCCGGCATCAACAATCTCGTTCCCGAGCTCTACGGTGGCGGCGAACGCAATCGCGCTCCCTTCGGCCCGCAGAAGACCTATGTCGCGGCCATCTGCTCGACCGACGAAGCCATTGCCATGACCGCCAAGCTGCCGGCCATCGAGGCCCCGGATACCGCTCCTTTCCTTGGGCGTGGTCTTGATCGGACGACGGCCGTTGCCCAGAGCAATGCACCTGCATTGGCCTGGCTCGCCGGCAAGCTCGCCTTCAACCAACACTCTTCGGCTGACGCGCTATGACAAACGAATTTTGGTCCTTCATTTTCGGGCGTCTCACCTGGGACGTCCTGCCGCTGCATGAACCGATCGTGGTCATCACCTTCATCGTCGTGGCCGTCGGTGGCCTCGCCGTGCTGGGCGCGCTGACCTATTTCAAGCTCTGGGGCTATCTCTGGAAAGAGTGGTTCACCAGCGTCGACCACAAGAAGATTGGCATCATGTATATGGTGCTTGGCCTGATCATGCTGTTGCGCGGCTTTGCCGACGCCTTGATGATGCGTCTGCAACAGGCCATCGCCTTTGGCGGCTATGAGGGTTACCTCAACGCGCACCACTATGATCAGCTGTTCTCCGTACACGGCGTGATCATGATCTTCTTCGTGGCCATGCCGCTGATCACGGGCTTCATGAACTATGTCGTGCCGCTGCAGATCGGCGCGCGCGACGTCAGCTTCCCGTTCCTCAACAACTTCTCGTTCTGGATGACTGCGGGCGGTGCCGTGCTGGTCATGGTCAGCCTCTTCATCGGCGAATTCGCCCAGACCGGCTGGCTGGCCTTCCCGCCCTTGTCAGGGATCGAGCATTCGCCGGCATCAGGCGTCGACTATTACATATGGGCGCTGCAGGTGGCGGGCGTGGGCACGACCCTATCGGGCGTCAACCTGATCGCGACCATCATCAAGATGCGCGCGCCGGGCATGACGCTGATGAAGATGCCGGTCTTCACCTGGACCTCGCTCTGCACCAACGTGCTGATCGTTGCTTCCTTCCCGATCCTGACCGCCGTTCTGACGTTGCTGGCGCTCGACCGTTATGTCGGCACTAACTTCTTCACCTCCGATTTCGGCGGCAGCCCGATGATGTACATCAACCTCATCTGGATCTGGGGCCACCCGGAGGTCTACATCCTCATCCTGCCGTGCTTCGGCATC
>NZ_JAFKHD010000054.1 GCF_017307565.1 Devosia sp. | reverse complement strand
CAGCAGGTGGGGCTGCATGTGGTCGATATAGACGTTGAAGCCTTCGAACCCGAGATCGGCGAGGGCGTCCATTTCAGGTGCGGTGGGCACGGTCTCCTGGCCGGCCATTACGAGGAGCGGGCAGCCGAGTTTTGCCAGTTCTTCGAAGAAGGGGCGTTCTTGCTCGAACGTGCCGAAGGTGGTGCCGGTGGCGCGGTGATAGGCGTTGAGGTGCGTCTTCAGCGCGAAGGCGCCGCCGTCTAGGGCTGCTTTGGCGAGGTCAAGATCGTGGCGCGCGAGGGACACGATGACGGGAAATTCGCCGGTGGTCAGGGCGGTGTAGAGCTTAGTCGGGCGATACATTAGTCGATCCGGGTGCCGGTGGCGTCGAAGAGGTGGATGGCGTTGGCGTCGGGGCGGATGCGGATGGTGGTTCCGGGCTGGGCCTTGATACGTTCGCGGAAGACGGCGCTGATGGATTGCTCGCCGAGGGAGAGGGCTACCTGAGTTTCCGAACCCATGGGCTCGACGAGCCGGACGGCGGCTTCGACGCCATCGTCGGCCAGCATGAGGTGTTCGGGCCGGACGCCGTAGGTTGCCTTGCCCGAGGTCGGCGCGTTGGGCGGGAGGGGCAGGGTGATGTTGCCGGCCTTGAAGCCTGCGGGGGTCAATTCGCCTTCGATGAAGTTCATCGAGGGCGAGCCGATGAAGCCGGCGACGAAGAGATTGGCGGGGCGATCGTAGAGGTCGAGAGGGGCGCCGACCTGTTCTACCCGCCCCCCATTCATGACGACGATGCGGTCGGCCATGGTCATGGCTTCGACCTGGTCATGAGTGACGTAGACGGTGGTGACGCCGAGGCGCTGGTGGAGGCCCTTGATCTCGCCGCGCATGACGACGCGGAGTTTGGCGTCGAGGTTGGAGAGCGGTTCGTCGAAGAGGAAGACCTGCGGATTGCGCACGATGGCGCGGCCCATGGCGACGCGCTGGCGCTGGCCGCCAGAGAGCTGGCGGGGATAGCGGTCGAGGAGATGGGTGAGGCCGAGTATGCCGGCAGCCCATTGGACGCGCTCGGCGATTTCGGCTTTCGAGCCGCCGCGGTGTTCGAGCGAGAAGCCCATATTGGTCGCGACGGTCATGTGCGGATAGAGCGCATAGTTCTGGAAGACCATGGCGATGTCGCGGTCTTTGGGCTCGAGGTCATTGACTACGCGGCCGCCGATCTCGATGGCGCCGCCGGTGATGGTTTCGAGGCCGGCGATCATGCGCAGCAGGGTGGACTTGCCGCAGCCGGAGGGGCCGACGAGGACAACGAATTCACCATCGGTGATGTCGATGTCGATGCCATGCAGCACGGATGTGGCGCCATAGCTTTTGGTGACGGATTTGAGGGTAACGGGAGCCATGGGGTCAGCCTTTCAGCCCGGTATGGGCGAGCCCTTCGACGAACTGCTTCTGCGCCACGATGAAGACCAGCAAAACGGGAACGGCGGTCATGGTGGCAGCGGCGAGCTGGATGTTCCACATGGCCCCGCCATAGGCGTCGGTGAAGTGGGTCAGCGCCTGGGGCAGGGTGAACATCTGGGTCGAAGAGAGGAATACGATGGGTTCGAGATAGAGATTCCACGAGTGGAGGAAGGTGAAGATGGCCACCGCGCCGAGTGCCGGTTTGGCGAGGGGCAGGGCGATGGTCCAGAAGATCTTGAACCGGCCGAGACCATCGACGCGGGCGGCTTCCTCAAGCTCGTTGGGGAGCGCGATGAAGAACTGGCGCATGACGAAGGTGGCAAATACCGAGGGCGCGCCGAAGATGGGCACGAGGATCAGCGGCCAATGGGTGTTGATCATGCCCCAGCCGAGGAAGATCTGGAACAGCGGCACGATGGTGACTTCGGAGGGAATAAGAAGGCCCAGGAGTACGACCATGAAGATGGCATTGCTGAAGGGGAATTTGATCCGCGCGAAGGCGTAGCCGGCCATGGAGGAGATGACCATGGTGCCGGCGGTGACGAGCGCGGCGATATAGGCCGAGTTCCAATACTGCCGGGCGAAGGGCTGCAGCTCGAAAACCTGGGCATAGGTCGAGAAATCGAAGCGGCGCGGCCAGAGGTCGGGCGGGAAGGCGAAGATGTCGCTGATCGGTTTGACCGACGAGGTGATCATCCACCAGGTGGGGAAGACGAAGGGGATGAGCAGGACGCACATCAGCCCGTAGAGAGCAGTCTTCATGCGGGGGCTGAGATCAGTTTTCATAGAAGACGATCCGCTTGCGGAGCTGCCACTGAACGAAGGTCAGGACCGCGACGATGACGAAGAGCAGGATCGACAGGGTCGAACCATAGCCGAAGAAGTGGAACTGGAAGGCCTGCTGGTAGAGGTAATAGACCAGCACGGTGGTGGTCATGCCGGGGCCGCCCTGGGTGAGAACAGCGATCTGGGCAAAGACCTGCAAAGAGCCGACGATGGTAATGATCGAGGTGAGCAGGATCGTGGGCGAGATCAGCGGCAGGGTGATGCGGCGGAACTGCTTGAACGCTCCTGCGCCATCGACCCGCGCTGCCTCGTAGAGTTCCTTGGGCACGCCCTGAAGGGCGGCAAGGAACAGGATCATGTTGAGGCCGACATTCTTGAAGACCTGCACGACGACGACGGAGATCATGGCCGTGGTGGGGGTACGGAGCCAGTTTGGGCCCTCGATGCCGAGCGTGGAAAGGAGGCCGTTGATGCCGCCATTGTTCTGGAGGAGGAAGCTCCAGACGATGGTCCAGGCGACGAGGGAAACGACAACAGGCGAGAAGAACAGGGTGCGGAAGACGACGATGCCTTTGAGCTTCTGGTCGAGGAGGACCGCAAGAAGCAAAGCCAGCGTCATGTTGAGGATGACGAGGCCGGCCGAGAAAATGGCGGAGGCGAGGAGCACCGAAGGCAGGTTCGGGTCGGCCAGCAGCATCTGATAATTGGCGGCGCCGACGAAATTGAAGCTCGCGGCCAGCACGTTCCATTCGTGGAGCGAGTACCAGAAGACGAGGCCGAGCGGCACGAGCACGAAGGTGATGATGCCGATGAGCTGGGGCGCGATGAAGATATAGCCTGCCGCCGCGTCGCGCCGGGCGATGGTCCAGAAGGGCGGCTTTTGCGGCGCTTGTAGGGGCTGAGACATGGAGGTTCCTGCGTCGACGGCGAGTTGCCACTGCGTCATTCCCGCGAAAGCGGGAATCTCTACCTCGGTGGCCGGAGATTCCCGCTTTCGCGGGAATGACGCGGTGCAAAGAGGATAACGCGGTGGTTGAGGATGGGGCGGAGGCCGCCCCATCCCAAGGTCAGCTAGAGATCAGCGTGCCAGCAGCGGGCTGACGCTGGAACACACGTTTCCGAGTACGGCGGCGACGTCGGCGTCCGGCACCCAGAGAGCGTCGAGACCGGCGCGGATGGTCTGCTGGATCTGGGCGAAGTTGGTGTGGCCCGGCAGAACGGTGCCGTTGGTGATGCCCGCGACCACGACGTTTTCGATCTGCTCGGCGGAGAGCAGCGGATTGGTCGAGGCGAGGGTTTCGGCATTGAGCAGGCTCGCGCGGGCCGGTGGGAAGAACTGGGCCAGTTTCTTCGAATTTTCGGCATTGGTCATGTAGCCGAGGAATTCGACGGCGACGTCCTTGTTGGCGCCCTTGGCGAAGGCGCCGACGCCGGCCTGGCCGACGACGGAATATTCACCGGCAGGGCCGGCCGGGAGTGGCACGAGGTCCCAATCGAACGGGTTTTCCTTGGGCAGCAGCGACGCGCGGCTGATCTGGGTGATGGTCATGCCGGTTTCGCCAGCGAAGAAGTCGATGTCTTCGCCAGGACCGGGCATGGCCTTGTCGGTGAAGACGGCCTTGTGAATGGCGGTCAGCGCATCGACCATTGCCGGTTCGGTGAAGGTGCAGGTCTTGCCATCGGCGCTCCAGGGCGCGGCGCCCCAGCCATTCCAGATGGAGGCGAGGTTCTGCCAGGTCTGGAACTTGAAATCGCGGACGACGAGGCCGGTCTTGCCGGACTGACCAACCGTGGCGGCGGAAGCGAAGGCGTTGTCCCAGTTCCATTCGCCGGCGGCGATCAGCTCGGCCGGAGTCTTGGCGCCAGCGGCTTTCAGCACGTCGTTGTTCGCGAAAATGGCGAAGGGCGAGGTGGAGAAGGGGTAGGCGTAGAGCTGGCCGTCCTTGGTCCAGAGGGCGGTGGCCTTTTCCGAAACGTCGGCGAGGTCATAGCCTTCGGTGGCGGCAAAGGCGTCGGTCAGCGGGGCGAGGGCGCCGGAATTGACGAAGTCGGCGGCGGTGGTCTCGAGAATCCAGGCCAGATCAGGCGGGTTGCCGCCGGCGATCTGGGTGGTCAGGGTCGTGGTGTAGCTGTCGAAGGGCAGCGGTTCGAAGGTCACCGAGACGTTGGGGTGGGTGGTTTTGAAACCTTCGGCGATCGAGTTGAACATGGCCAGATGCGCTTCGTTGGCGCTCCAGATGGTCATGCGCAGATTGACCGCGTCCTGGGCCCAGGACGTGCCGGCAGCGG
>NZ_JAFKHD010000053.1 GCF_017307565.1 Devosia sp. | reverse complement strand
GGTGCAGCCATTGCTGATCTTGGTGCCAAACCCGATGAGAAGTCCGGCAACGATCAGCCAAACCGCGGGCGGTATGCCCCAGGCCGCGGGCGGCCGCACGAGTTCAGTGGGTTCGAGCCCGCCCACGCCCAGTTGCGGAAAGACCCGGGACGTCGCCCAGGCGCCGAAAACCAGGGCGACGAGAAAGATGAGTCGCCAGACCACGGTTCGCGCAGGCGGCAGCAACTGCCCGAAAATGCCGGATATGCCGGCGATGCGGCCATTGCCGAGCCAGAGTACGGCCGCGGCAAGGCCAATGAGTGAGCCGCCGAGCGCCGCAGTAAGGGGCGTGAAGGATTCCATCGAGAAACTCCGCAGGAACGGAACCAGAGCCTAGCACTGGCCATTCACGGCATACCAGTATCGGACAGGCAGAACCATTTCGCGCCTTGCCGCAGGGGAGGAAAATGCTGCCTTAGGAACGAATTCTAACAAATAAGAGGGGGCCAGGACGCTTTCCACGCAATGTGAAAGTCTCCACTATCCCCGCTAGTCCATCGACTCGTTGCCGATTTGGAAACCCTTTTTCGGAGCCCACCATGTTTGAGCTTCTGGCCGATCCCAATGTGTGGATCGCCTTTCTTACCCTCACGGTCATGGAGATCGTGCTGGGGATAGACAATATCGTCTTCATCTCGGTTCTGGTGTCGCGCCTGCCGCGCGAACAGGCCGAATTCGCCAGAAAGCTGGGCATTGGCCTGGCCCTTGTGTTCCGGATCGTGCTGCTGCTGCTGATCAGCGTGATCGTGCAGCTCAAGGAACCGGTTTTCACGGTCTTTGACCATGCCTTTTCCTGGAAAGACATCATCCTGATCGCCGGCGGCGCCTTCCTGATCTACAAGGCGACGCACGAAATGCATGCGGCCATCGAAGAGCCGCACGAGGTTGGCCTCAAGGAGGCCGCCAAGGCAAGCTTGCAGGCCATTCTGGTGCAGATCGTCATCATCGACATGGTGTTTTCGATCGACTCCATCATTACAGCCGTCGGCATGGTGCCGGCCGACCAGGTGGCGGTGATGATCGCCGCTGTGCTGGTCGCCGTCGCCGTGATGTTCTTTGCTTCAGGACCGATCGCAAAATTTGTCGCGGATCACCCGACGACCAAAATGCTGGCCCTGGCCTTCCTGCTGCTGATCGGTGTGACACTGGTGGCCGATGGCCTCGGATTCCATATTCCGAAGGGCTATATCTACTCGGCCATGGCCTTCTCGGTGCTGGTGGAAGCGGTCAATATCTTCGCCAAGACCCGCAAGCTGCGTGCGGCGGGCGGCTCCGGCCACCATGAAATGACGCCATTCACCGGTGATACCGGCTCGGTATCCGCTCAGGCCGGCGTATCCGCCGTCACCGGCAGGCCGCGCGCCAAGACCTCGCAGACCCGCCAGGCGCAGTCGCGGCCAAAATCGGCCCCACGCAAACCCAAGGCACCCAAATGACCCGTGTCATAGCGATCAACAAGACCGGTGGTCCCGAGGTGCTGAGCCTCGCGGATTGGCCGGTCGGTGACCCTGGTCCGGGCCAGGCGCTTATCGAGCAGAAGGCCATCGGGCTCAACTTCATCGATACCTATCAGCGCTCCGGCCTCTATCCTATGTCGCTGCCGTTTGTCGGCGGCAATGAGGGAGCAGGGGTGGTCAAGGCGGTCGGCCCGGGCGTGACGGCGGTCAAGGTCGGAGATCGGGTCTGCTATCAGGGCCAGTCCGGCGCCTATGCCGAAACCCGGCTTGCCGCGGTCGAAAAGCTTATCCCCATTCCCGATGGCGTCGACGAGGAAACCGCGGCCGCAGTCGTCCTGAAAGGCCTGACAGCTTACTATCTGCTGTTCAAGACCTGGGAAGTGCAGCCCGGCCAGACGATTCTCTGGCACGCAGCGGCCGGTGGCACGGGCCTCATCGCCACCCAATGGGCCAAGGCGCTCGGCGCGACGGTCATCGGCACAGCCGGAGGCCCTGAAAAGCTGGCGCTGGCCAAGGCCCATGGTTGCGACCATGTGATCGACTATCGCACCGAAGACTTTGTCGCGCGCGTCAAGGAGATCACCGGGGGCAGGGGCGTCGATGTCGTCTATGACGGCGTCGGCAAGTCGACCTTCGAAGGTTCGCTCGATTGCCTGCGTCCCCGGGGCCTGCTCGCCAGCTTCGGCAACGCCTCGGGCGTGGTGTCGATCCCGGATCTGACCGTGTTGTCGAGAAAAGGTTCGCTCTACGTGACGCGGCCGACGGGCACGCACTATTTCACCCGGCGTGAGGATCTGCTTGAGGGCGCCGAGGCGCTGTTTGGCGCGATCCGCGCGGGCGCAATCAAGGTCAAGATCGGTGGCCGTTTCCGTCTCGAAGAGGCGGAGGCAGCGCACCGCGCACTTGAAGGTCGCGAAACAATCGGTTCGGTTGTCTTGCTTCCCTGATAAAATTAATCGGCCTCGGGGCCGAAATTCCGTCCCCGAGGCCAGCAAGCGGCCACTCGATAGGGCTCCGCAGGTAAAGAACACCGCGCTTGGCCGCTCCGCCTCTGGACAGCGCGAAAAGCCGACGCTAAAGGCAGTGCCAACGGGTAGGTGGCAGAGCGGTTGATTGCTCCGGTCTTGAAAACCGGCGAAGGTGAAAGCCTTCCGGGGGTTCGAATCCCTCCCTACCCGCCATTCCCTCAAGCGCATCCTTATATTTCAATAGTTTAGCAGGCGGTTAGCCAGCTTCAACTTTGAAGTTAGTCAATTTATGTTCCTGTTTTGCTCTGCTGAAGCCGCGCCAATGCCTGGTCCGAGAGCGTTATTTGGTCGGCTGCTGCGGTGTACCTAGAGACTTCTCGGTCCGTCTTGTGGCCGGTGATGGCTTTGATTTGCGGCTTCTCAAGGCTCACGATCTGATCACCAGCCCCGCCTACGTGGTGATCAAGGCGGCGGATCAGTTCCACACCAAAACCTCCCGTCCCAACCAGATGTGGCAGACCGACTTTACATACTTCAAGATCATCGGCTGGGGCTGGATGTATCTGTCCACGGTGCTGGATGAGTACTCCCGCTACATCATCGCCTGGAAGCTGTGCTCCACCATGCGGGCCCAGGATGTCACCGATACGCTGGATATCGCACTGGCCGCTTCAGGCTGTGATCAGGCCCATGTGCAGCATCGGCCGCGCCTGCTGAGCGATAATGGCCCCAGTTACATCGCCCAGGATCTTGCCGATTACATCCAGGCCAATGGCATGGACCATGTTCGCGGTGCTCCGCTCCATCCCCAGACACAGGGCAAGATCGAGCGCTGGCATCAGACGCTCAAGAGCCGCATCCAGCTCGAAAACTACTTCCTGCCCGGCGATCTCGAAAGCCAGATCGAGGCCTTCGTCGAGCACTACAATCATCGGCGCTATCACGAGAGCCTCGACAATGTGACACCCGCCGACGCCTACGTCGGCAGGGCCGCAGCCATCATCGAACACCGAGAAAGGATCAAACGCAAAACTATCCAGAAACGCCGCTTGCTGCACGCAACCATCGCCGCATAACATCAACCCGTTGACGAGCAGAAATCTCCACTAAGCAAACCTCCAATCTGCGCCAAATGATCTGACGACGGACAAAAAGTGCCAATCGAGCGAGATGTAGCATTCTGTTGCCGGGGGCGTTATGGTTTGATCATATTCGTCTTGTTGTTGATATCGATTCAATCGGGATGATTTTGCATTGAAATAACATTTGTTGACCAGTGCACTTTTTCGTGCTGCCATAATAAGCGTTGCGATTCAATTTCGACGCAATCAATGAACATCTTCGTCGTAGGTCATGTTAGTGCCAAAGTGAGATTGACATGCTTATAAAAATGGGAAGTGCAGGTACAGTCGTCGCAAAATTGTGTGCCGATCTCAAACACTTGGGATACTTTTCCGGTGCTGCCACGGACATCTTTAACCGCGATGTCTGGGAGGCAGTGCGCGCCTTCCAAATGCAGAACGTGGATAGCCTTGGGCGACCGCTGGTCGTGGATGGCATTGTAGGTCCGGTGACAGCCTGGGCCGTTGCCAGCCGCCTGGCAAATGCCCCCACTCCCACCTCCGTCAGCACTACCGCATTGTCTGCGCCCAGTGGGGGTTCGGCAACCGGCCAGGCGGCGCTTCAGGTGGCGATCAACGAAATGAAGGCCGGCAATGGCGAAGTTGGCGGCAACAATATGGGGCCGCACGTCACCAAATATCTCAATGGCAAGGCGACGCCGCCGGCCAATTGGTGCGCCGGCTTCGTCAGCTATTGCTTCCAAAATTCCGGGCATCCCATGCCTTTCACATATTCGGTCGGGGCTCGTGACATCCTCACCCAAATGAAGAGCAAGGGCTGGCTTATCAAGCCCGATGACACGCATCCGCCGCAGCCGGGCGACATTATTGTCTGGTGGAGAAATACCCCCTCAAGCTGGGAAGGCCATATCGGCATCGTGCACAGCTACAACAATGGCATAGTGCGGACGATCGAGGGCAATAAGACTTCTAAGGT
>NZ_JAFKHD010000052.1 GCF_017307565.1 Devosia sp. | reverse complement strand
GGACATGGGCCTTCGTCGAAGGCCTTGCGCGCTGCAAGGATGGCGCGTTCGGCGTCGGCGCGCGTGCCCTTGGGAATTTCGGAGACCACCAGGTCGGCATAGGCGGGGCTTTCGCGCGCGATGGTTTCCCCGCTCTCGGAATCGACGGACTTTCCATCGATGAGCATCTGATAGCGCCGCTTCTCCAAGAATCGGGCATCTTCCCGACGGGGTTCGACGAAGGCGGCTCTCTGGTGGGTCACGTGCAACTCCCTTGGGCTCAGGCGATCTTTTCGAGCAGTGCCGGATCGATGGCATGACGCAGCGGCTGCCCGGTAACGAAGCGCTCGATTTCGTCGACCGCCATATCCCCCAGTCGCTCGCGTTCTCCGCCGACGGCCCCGGCGATGTGGGGCGTCAGCAATACGTTCGGCAGGTCATAGAGCGGGGAGGCCGCCGGCAGAACCTCGGGTTCGGTCACATCGATCACGGCATCAATGCGTCCCGCCACCAGCTCAGCGGTGAGGGCGTCCTGATCGACAAGACTTCCGCGCGCCGTATTGATGAAAGTCGCTCCATCTCGAAGCAGAGCCAGGCGCCGTGCGTCGATCATGTGGCGCGTACTCGCGAGGGCCGGTGCATGCAGTGATACCACGTGGCTCTGCGCAAGGAGCTCTTCGAGCGGTACCAGCCGAGCGCCGAGATGTCGGGCCGCGTCGGGGGAGAGATAGGGGTCAGCCAGCAGCACCGAGAAATCGAACGGACGCAGGAGCTCGAGCACCAGTCGTCCGATATGAGAGGCACCAACAATGCCAATGGTCTTGCGGTAGTTGCCGAGGGTGGATTCCATCACCGGATGGCGGTGCAGCGCCTCGCGCGTCTGGCGATAAAGATCGCGCAAGAACAGAACACGTTTGTTGGCAAGCAGTATGGAGGCCAAGGTGAATTCGGCCACCGGTACGGCATTGGCAGCGACGGCATTGGTCACGGTAATGCCAGCCTCGTAGATCGCTGGCGCGATGAAGCTCTTAACGGTGCCGGCGCCATGCGCGACCATGGAGAGCTGTGGCATCGCTCGCAATGCACTGGAATCGAGGCGGGGGCACCCCCACCCCGTCGCGAGAATGCTTACCTCAGCCAAAAGGGCGCGGTTGTCCTCGTCCTCGAAGCCATGGATCGGTTTGACGTCGGGGATGTCACAGAGGCTGTGGAGGCGGGCGAGGGCTGCATCGGAATAGATGCCTCGCGTCAGCGACGGGTCGTAGGCAAAGGCCAGTATCGGTTTGCGGCCGCTCCTGTCACGTGCCTCGTACATGCTGCTTCCTCAGTCACATCGGCGCCGCTTGCGCCCATGAACAGCCTATCGCACGAGCTACGCAAGTCCGCAAGTTGATCGCGCAATTTTCTTTCTAGAGTGCAATTTGCGCAATTGTACCCCCTTCGGTGGATGTTACGGCGCTTTCTACCTGGATCGGCCGGGCATTGGGGTGGTTGAGGCGTCGCAACACGAGGGCGATAGCCTCCTGTCCCATGGCCACGCAATCAACCCGCATAGTCGAGAGCTTCGGGGTCATAAGCGAGGCGGCCGGCAGGTCGTCGAAGCCGACTATTGAAACGTCTTGAGGGATGCGGAAATGTGCCGCTTCCAGAGCGTGAACGGCGCGCACTGCCGCCATGTCATGCACGCAGAAAATGCCGGTCCAGTCCGCGTTCCCGGCCTTTCGATCGGCAACTGCGGCAATCAGCTCATCGTCGCCGAAACGAATGTCGACCACTCGCCCCTTGGCGCCCTTGGTGTCCTCGATAGCGGCAAAAAAGCCGCGCTCGCGTTGGGTTGTCGTCCAGCGATGCTGGTCTCGCACATGCAGCAGCGAGCGATGGCCTGCCTCGAGCAAGCGGCGTGTTGCCCAGTAGGCACCATAATAATTGTTCGGTGCGACGCAGTCGAAGCGCATCAGCGGGTCGAAGGCATTGACCAGGATCAGCGGACGGGAAGGGCCAAATTGAGCCATGACCTCATTGGAGGGATCTATGCCCATGACCATGGTTACCGCGACCGGATCGGGCCCGGCGTCACGGTCAAGACGGGCCTGGTCCAATGCCTTGTCGTGGCTGAGGCGGATTTCGAGGTTCAACTCGGCCTCCTGGGCGGCCGTTTTCATCGCGTCGATAAGCACGTTGTAGAAAGTTGCCAGGCCGCCTGTGGCTGCATTGGTGGTGACATACATGCGAACCGTGCGGCTTTCCGGCTCGGTGCTGCCGCGGCTGCGATAGCCCATCTGTTCGGCAAGCTGCAGAATTTGCGTGCGCAATTCCGCGCTGATACCCTTGGAATTGGACAAGGCCCGGGAGACCGTACTGACGGAGACCCCAGCGATCCGCGCCAATTCGACCTGATTTGCTGACCTAGCCATTGATTTGGGACGCTCCTGGGGGACTCTGGCGGACCATAGCTGTGCAGCGTTCTCCAAGCAACCGCAACGCGCAATTTGCGCAAAGAGCAATTTGCGCATTGACACGGAAATTTGCGCATGCTGGTTTATCGCCATCTCGATACCTGACTGGAGCGGGGTTGTGGTCGTTTTGGCCGGCCCCTCAAATGCGGAAACCTGCTGGGTTAGTGCGCCCCGGGGCCGCTCGACGGGTCGAGGCGATACACTTTCGGGAGGAGCCGAATGACCAACTTTCTTAAGCCGGGTGCGCGCTGGGGGCGGCGTGACTTTCTCAAGGTCGCAGCGGCGGGGCTGGCGGCACCAGCCATTGCGGGCCTGCCGGGCATGGCCCGAGCGCAGGAAACCGTCAACCTGACATTCTGGGCGTGGACACCGCGCACCGAGAACCAGGTCGCCCTGTTCATGAAGAAGTACCCCCACATCAAGGTGACGCTGGAGAATATCGGCGGCGAGGACCAAAACACCAAGCTGCGCGCGGCGCTTCGCGCCGGTTCGGGCTTTCCCGATATCGTGCAGGCCGAATTTCAGCGCCTGCCATCATTCCGCGCCATCGATGCCCTGCTCGACCTGACGCCGCACGGGGCCAATGACGTCAAGAACCAGTTCGTTGACTGGGCCTGGGAGTCGGTAAGCGATGCTTCGGGCGGCGTCTATGCCATGCCGTGGGATTCCGGTCCGATGGGCCTGCTTTACCGCGCCGACATTTTTGAAGCGGCGGGCGCTGCCGAGGTTCCGCCGACCTGGGCCGGTTTTGCCGAACTCGCCAAGAAATATGCCGCGGACAATCCCGGAAAGTATCTCACCAATTTCGGCGCCAACAACGGCGGCTGGATGATCGGCGTGCTTTGGCAGGCGGGTAGCAAGCCCTTCTCGCTGAACGGCACCGACGTAACCATTCGCATCAACGACGAGCCGGCGAAGGCCTGGGCCGCCTACTGGCAGGATCTGCTCGATGCCAAGGCCGTCGATCTGACGCCAAACTGGACGCCTGAATGGTTCACCGCTTTTGACAACGGCACGATTGCCAGCTGGATTGCCGCGGCCTGGAGCCCGGTGCAGCTCACCAACGTTGCCAACCAGAGCGTTGGCAAGTGGCGCGCCGGCCAGCTGCCACAGTGGAAAGAAGGCGAGTTCTTTACGTCCAACTGGGGCGGGTCGACCTTCAGCGTCATCAAGCCGACGGCGCATCCGGAAGAAGCCGCCTTGTTCGCCACCTTCATGGCCACCGACGGCGAGGCGACACGTCTCTACAATACCGATCAGTTCCTGTTCCCCGTGCGCAAGGAACTGCTGGCCGACAAGGCATTGATGGGCACCCCCTCCGAATTCTACGGCGGCCAGGCGGTCAACGAAGTCTTTGCCGAAGCGGCCGAGCACGTCATTCCGGGCTACCAGTTCTCGCCCTTCCACGATGTGTTCACCAGCGAGCTGCAGGAGAACATCGGGGCCGCCGTTGCCGGCAATGGCACGCTGGCCGATGCGCTCGATCGTACGCAGGAAGCCATCGTGACCTATGCCAGCGAGCAGGGCTACACCGTTACTACCTGACGTCCTCCCTGGACCTCTGGGCGCGCCGCCTCCCCGCGGCGCTCCCAACCCTTTGCAGTGCAGCGCCCTGCGGAAGCCTCTCGCCGCCCAAGGACGAAATGATGACCGATATTTCCGCCCGCCCGCTTCGGCCGGCACGACGGCGATCCAGCAAATGGGCGCAAAAGCTGGCGCCCTATTTCTTTCTCGCTCCCTTCCTGGCCCTTTTTATTGTCTTCCTGGTGGTGCCGCTCTTTTACGCGCTGCAGCTGTCCTTCTTCCGGGAAACCATGATCGGCGGCGTCCGGTTCGTCGGGCTCGACAATTATGGCAAGGCGCTTAGCGACCGGAAATTCTGGGATGGCGTGTTCCTGCTGATGCGCTATGGGGTCTTCCAGCTCCCGGTCATGCTGGGCGCGGCGCTCTTGCTGGCGCTGATCCTCGATAGCGGCATGCTCTGGGCGCGGGCCTTTTTCAGGCTCGGGCTCTTTCTGCCCTATGCTGTACCGACTGTCATCGCGGCCCTGATCTGGGGCTACCTTTATGGCCCAATGTTCGGCCCAATGACGCAGAT
>NZ_JAFKHD010000051.1 GCF_017307565.1 Devosia sp. | reverse complement strand
GGAGGAACGAGCCGATCAGCGGCAGCGTCGTCGGGTTCCACGGGATCAGGCCGAAGAGGGTGAAGATGTTGGTCGGATCGGGCGCGGCGAGGTCCTGAATCCAGCCGAAGAACGGCGCGTGCCGCATTTCGATGGAAATGAAGATAACCGTGTAGAGCGCGAAGAAGACCGGGATCTGGATGAGGATCGGCCAACAACCGGACAGCGGATTGATCTTTTCCTTGCGGTAAAGCTCCATCATCGCCTGCTGCTGGGCCGGGCGGTCGTCCTTGAGACGTTCCTGGATCGACTTCATTTCCGGCTGTACGCGACGCATGGCGGCCATGGAGGCGTAGGAGCGGTTGGCGAGCGGGAAGAAGATCGCCTTGACGATAACGGTCACGGCGAGAACAGCGAGGCCGAAATTGCCGAGCAGGCCGTAGAGCGTCACCAGCAGCCAGTGCATCGGCTTGGTGAGGAAGTGGAACCAGCCCCAGTCGATCAGCAGTTCGAGACGGTCAAAGCCGTGCTCGGTCTGATAGGCAGCGATGACGGTGTCTTCCTTGGCGCCTGCGAAAACGAAGCTTTCGCTTGACGCGCTGCCGCCGGCCGGAACGACCACGGGCTGGGTTTCGACATAATTGGTCTGATAGACCGGGGTCGTACCCTGGGTCGTATAGGCGAAGCGGGCGTTGATGCCGGCGCCGGGCTGCGGCAGTACGGCCGTTGCCCAGTACTTGTCGGCAATGCCGAGCCAGCCGGAGGTCGAGGGGAAGTCGACCTGACGCTCGTTCTGCAGGTCGTGGTACTTGCGCGCCACGTAGTTGTTCGAGCCCAGAACGCCGATCGGACCTTCATGCTGGATGAAGAAGTTCTGCACCGGCGGGGTGCCCTGACGGACAACGCGGGCATAGGGGAACAGAGCCACGTCACCAGAACCGGCGTTTTCGACCGTCTGGGTGATGGTGAAGAGGTAGTGCTCGTCGAGCGCGATGGTGCGACGGAAGATCAGGCCCTGGCCATTGTCGTAGCGCAGCGTCACCGGAGTGGCGGCCGTCAGCGTCGTGGCGTCGCCTTCAACGGTCCACACGGTGTTGGCGTCGGGCAGGGTGATGGTGGCGCCGGCAGCGGGGGCCCAGCCGTGTTCCACATAATAACCACCCGGAGCGCCCGAGGGGCTCAGCAGGGTGATGATCGGAGAGGAGGGATCAACGGTCTCGCGGTACTTTTCGAGGCGAAGGTCGTCGATGCGGGCGCCGGTCAGGTTGATCGAGCCGGCAAGATCTTCGGTGTCGATGGAGACGCGGTTGGAAGCAGCAATCGCGGTGTCGCGGTCAGCAAAGGTCTGCAAGGACAACGGCTGATCGGGATTGGCGACCGGTGTGCCATCGGCGCTGGTGGCGGGCACTGCCAGGGCGGCCTGTTCTGCCTGCTGCTGCTGGGCGATTTCGTTGGCCCGCTGCTGGCGCTCCAGCTGCGGCCCGGCAACGAAGAACTGCCAGCCGAACAGCACGATCATGCTGAGCACAACGGCGAGAATCACATTGCGATTGTCAGAATTCATGGTGTCGCGTTCCGTGGGCCATGGCCGGCCCCTGTCCGATTATCATCCGCCTTTGTGTCATGCACATTTGTGTCATGGACTTTGGCGATAAGACCGTTGAGGTCTTTGATCATTTTGGCAAACGGGCGGCTAAGAGCCTCGCGCCTTGCCAACAGCACATAGTCATGGCCGGGTCGAAAGTCATCGGCACATGCTGCCGCAGCCGCGCGCAGACGGCGCTTCATGCGGTTGCGCTCCGGCGAATTGCCCACCTTCTTGGTGACGGTGAAACCGACGCCGGGCAATTCATCCTCGGCTGCAATAACCTGCAGCCCAAACGCAGAGCGCCCGGCGCGATTGCCCCGGGCTGCCCTCAAAAATTGCGAGCGCCGCCGGAGACGGCGCAATGTCGCGACATTTGGCGCGTCGGCCGTCATCCGGCCAACAGCCTTAGGCCGACAGCTTCTTACGGCCGTCGCGACGACGACGGTTCAGAATCGCGCGGCCGTCCTTGGTTGCCATACGGGCGCGGAAACCGTGACGACGAGCACGCACGAGCTTGCTGGGCTGATAAGTACGCTTCATGACTTTCAACCGCGCTTAAGCACGGTTCCTCTATTTTTGGCGCATATGCGCATAAACTTGTCCGGCCGACGGGCAGGGCGCGCCAGCTTTGTTCGTGGCGTCTATAGGGAAAAGCATAGGGCAAGTCAACGCGCGATGGGCCTCAAGCCTGTGCTTTCCAGCCTGTTGTCAGGCTCTCTATATCACCGCATAAGTGGACCATTGTTTAGCCCGCTGCGGAATCTGGCTCGTGTCCACTTCTCCTGACCTCTGCATTATCGGTGCCGGGACGCTCGGTGTCGATCTGGCTCTCTATGCGCGCCGTCTCGGCGCCAGCGTGGTTCTTGCCGATCGCAATCGTCCGGAGCCGGGAGATGACGTTCGCCAGGCCCTGCGTACAGCGTCGTTGTTTGAAAGCGCGAAACGCGCGCAGGATATGCGCCGGGCGCCCGAACTGGGCCTTGGGGCGGCCGAATCCAAATTGCAGATCAAGCAGGTCGTCGAGCGTGCTTCGCGGCTTGCCGAAGAGCGGGCACGTGCCTCGTCCGCCGAAATCCTGACAGCGCGCGGGGTCACCGTGATGCGCGGGGCGGTCAGTTTCGTTGACGGACGAAGCCTGCTGATTGGCGATCTGACGATCAAGCCGAGCAGGATCATCGTGGCGATCGGTGGGGTGCCGGTTGTGCCCGAGATTCCGGGCCTTGCCGATATCGAGCCGTTCACGACCGATTCCATTCTCGAGAATCAGCGCAAGCTTACCCATCTCATCGTCATTGGCGCGGACGCTGCCGCGGTGGAGCAGGCGCAAATCCAGCGGCGCCTCGGTGCCGAAGTGACTTTGGTGCCCCATGGCGAACTTCTCGCCGACTTTGATGCCGAGGCTGTCGCGCTGTTGCTCAATGCGCTCGCTGACGAGGGCATTTCGGTACGGAGCGGCGGTCGGGTTGTTGCCGTCAACGGCCGCTCGCAGGGAATCGGGGTCGAAATCGAGACCGCTGGCCAGCGCGAGGCGCTTGATGCATCGCACATTCTGGTGTCCTTCGGCCGCAAGGCCGATCTCGATGAGCTTGATATTGCCAAGGCAAAGCTCAAGGCCGGAACAAACTCCTCGCGCACGATCCGGCTTGTAGGGGCTTCGGCTGGTCAGGCCGATTGGGCCGTGGCGCGTGCGGAGGGCCATGCGATGATTGCGGGGCTGCTGGGTGCCCGTACGGCGGCTAGTGGGCCAATTCCGCGGCTTGTTCAGACCGAACCCTCGCTGGCGCAGATTGGGCCGGCAAAGGCCGGGCAGGGTGAGAGCGTCATCAGGGAAAACTTCGTCGAGAATGACCGGGCTGCCGCAATGGGCAGGGCGCGGGGACTCGTGAAGGTCGGCGTCGATGCCAAGGGGCACATTCTGCGGGCCAGCGTAGTTGGTTCGCAGGCTTCCGAACTTGCCGGGGCGCTGGCGATGGCGATGGGGCGCCGGCTGAGCCTTGCCGACCTCGCTGATCTGCCGCTGCCGCGACCGAGCCTTTTCGAGATTATTTCTCGCCTTGGAGAGAACTATCTATTCTCCTCAAGCGTATCAAAAAGAGGGCAGGAAAAGGGTGCGCTTCGACGCCTGCTTCGGTTTTAGGTCGAGGGGCTGACGCTCGGGCCTGTCATCTCTTATTATCGAGTCGCGATGACAGACGAATCCAATGTCACACAGGGTCGGTTTTCCGGCCTATCGAACAAGCTGATCGCCGCCATCATCGCGGTGATTCTGCTCGTCGAAATCATCGTGTACCTGCCGTCTCTCGCCACCTTCCGGGCTTCCTGGCTCGATGACCGCCTTCGCGTCGGCATCGTGGCGGCGCGGGTGCTTGATGCCGTGCCCGACGTCATGTCGGTGCCGCGGACGCTGACCGATCGCCTGCTGGCGTCCGCTGGGGCCAATGCCATCGTCTATCGGCGGGCGGGCCAGAGCCAGCTCATCGAACTGGCTGATCCGGTGACGCCCGATGTGGTTGCGACCGCCGATATGCGCCAGCGCGACCTGCCGAGCCTGATCGTTGGTGCGCTCGACACGATGTTTGCCGGGCCGGGACGCACCCTGCGTATCGTCGGCGAGGGTGACATCGACGACAGCCTCGTCGAAATTCTCATGCCCGAGCGACCGCTGCGCAGCGACATGATCAACTATTCGCGCAATATCCTCCTGGTCTCGCTGGGCTTTGCGGCGGTTACCGCCTTTGCGCTCTACATGCTGGTCAGCCAGCTCTTCATTCTGCCGGTGCAAAGGCTCACCAATAACATTCTGCGCTTCCGTAAGGCGCCTGAGAATGCCACGCTGATTCTCGCGCCCACGCAACGCGCCGATGAGATCGGCACGCTTGAAAGGGAGCTGGCGGCGATGGAGAGCGAGCTCTTCACGATGCTGCGACGGCAGCGGCACCTGGCCGACCTGGGGCTGGCTGTCGCCAAGATCAA
>NZ_JAFKHD010000050.1 GCF_017307565.1 Devosia sp. | reverse complement strand
CGATTCGGGCGCAATCCCAGCGCCGGCGAACTCTACATCGCCCACTTCCTCGGTGCCGACGGCGCCGAGCGCATGTTCAAGGCCGGCCTCGAAAATCCCGACCAACTGGCCGTCAATCTCTTCCCCCGCCAGGCCGACGCCAACCGGGCGATTTTCTATAGCAACGGCCAGCCGCGCACGATCCGCGAAGTCTATCGCGTCCTCGTCGCCAAGCACGAAACTGGCGGAAATTCAGCCTTTTCGGCCCAGCAGATCGCAGGTCAGACACCCGGCCAACCGGCGCCGCCGCCCGTCGTTCCCTCGCGCTTTTCGACCGACAACATGTCCTTCACCGGTCTCTTCAAGACCGTGCCGGAAGAAGCTGAAGCGCCGCCCGCCGGCGGCTCGGCGTTTTTCACCCAGCTCTACGCGCGCTGAACTGCTTAACGGCACCTTGCCACTTATGGTGAACCGTTCCTTAAACACTCTGGGTTAGGCTTCTCTACGCTCGGATGCGGAGAGAGTAATGATCGAGTATAGCGAGTTTGTCCGGCTGTCCCGGTCCAACGATAGCGACGAACGCGGCCACGCGGCGCATCTTGCTGCTTTGGCGTTTCTCGATCATCACGGCCCGGCAGACGAACACGCGGCGCTCTATGCCGCGCTGATCAGCTTCCTCGACGACCCCTCGGTCAAGGTGCGCGCCGCGCTCGCCTATGGCCTACTGCATTCGCTGGACGCACCGCGCCCGATCATGATCGCCCTGTTGCAGGACAGCCCGATCATTTCGCGCGCGATTCTCCAGTATTCGCCGATACTTATCGATGCCGACCTGCTCGGCTGCGTTCGCAAGGGCGAGCAGTCCATGTGGCTGGCCATCTCCCAGCGGGCGGCCCTTTCGCCGCGCATCGCTGCCGAGCTGATTGCGCGCGAAGACGAAGATATCACCCTTCGCGTTCTGCGCCGTGGCGATGTCGCAATTGCCCAGGAATTGCTTGTCGAACTGTCCCGGACAAAGGGGCAGAACGCCAAGATGCGCGGTGCGCTGCTCGCGCGCGCCGACCTTCCGGCGCCGGCGCGCCTGATCCTTGTTCAGCGCGTCACCGAGGCCCTGCGCGAAACCCGCATCGTCCGTGGCGCGCTGGCGCCTGACCGCCTGGCCCGGCTTCTGCGCGACGGCTCTGACACCGCGCTGTCGGCAATCGGGGAGACCGAGGCCTGCCAGCACAAGCGTGAATTTGTGCAGGATCTCGTCGGATCGAGCCAGCTCAATTCGCGCATCCTGCTGCACGCCGTGGTCACCGGCCACGTCATGTTCTTCGCCTCCTGCGTTGCCGAACTGGCGGAAGTGAGCCGCGAGAAAGTCTTCACGCTGCTCGAGAACGGCAGTCGGGCGGCGCTCACGGCGCTGTTCCAGCGCGCGGGCCTATCGGTCGACCTTGGCAAGCTGCTTGTTCGGCTTGTGCTTTTTGCCCGCACCGCGGACCTCGCCGACGACGTCGCGGCGCGCCACTATGTCGTGACGGCCCTCACCGAAGAGCTGATCGCCGACTATGACGGGATTATTCCTGCCGAGTTGGAAGAAGCCTTCGCCTATCTCAGCGAGCAGAACATTGCGCTGGCACGAAAGGCCGCGCGCGGCGTCATGCGCGCATTTGCCGAGACGACGCATCTCGCGATGGCCCTGCCTCCGGCGGAAACAGCGGCGCTGCTGGAGTTGCCTGCGGCCTAAGCGGCCCTAGAACTTGAATTGTTCGCTGAGAACGCGTTCTTCGAGGCTCTTGCCGGGATCGAAGAGCAGCGTCACGCCGTGGGAGCGATCCTCTCGCACGGTGACCTCGCGCACGTTCTGAATCTCTATATTGTCTGCCACGGCGCTGACCGGGCGCTTTTCGGCCTCGTGGAGGACGAATCGCACGGTGGCGCGATTGCTGAGGATCGCCCCGCGCCAGCGACGGGGACGGAAGGGCGAAATCGGGGTCAGCGCCAGCAGTGGCGCCTCGATCGGCAGAATCGGGCCGTGGGCGGAGAGATTGTAGGCCGTCGAGCCTGCGGGCGTAGAGAGCAGGATGCCATCGCAGATCAATTCTTCGAGGCGGATTTCGTCATCGACGGCAATCTGGATCTTTGCGGCCTGATGGGTCGAGCGGAACAGCGAAACCTCGTTGAGCGCAAGGGCGGTGCGGTGCTTGCCGGAAGCATCGAGCACATCCATCGACAGCGGGTAGATTTCGGTGCGCTGGGCCGATTGCAGGCGTTCGACAATGTCGCGTTCGGCGAAGTCGTTCATCATGAAGCCGACCGAGCCGAAATTCATCCCATAGACCGGAATACCCCGGGACATGACGCGGTGCAGGGTCTGCAGCATCAGGCCATCGCCGCCAAGCGCGATAGCGTAGTCTGCATCATCAAGGGAAACCTCTCCGACCACGGCCCTGAGGCGCGCCGCGGCGGCTTCTGCGCCCGGCGTCTCATTGGTCACGATCGCTACGCGAGGAATAGCCGAACCGCTCACATTGGCCCCCAAAATCGAACGCAGGCAGGTGGCCGCTAGTAGCAAAGGCGGGAGAGAAAGGCGAGCTTTCGTTGGCGTGAAGAAGATGAGGTCCATCAGCCGGCCCGCCCAATGCGTGCCGAGGGAACCGAAGGGAAGGCCGGCGGTTGACCTCCTAGTGAAGGAGGCTGCCATGGAAAAGCAGAAATCCAAACCCGCTCTGCTCGAAACGCGTCCCGGCCACCAGATGGACGACAATGTCGATGATCTCGGCCACAAGGGTAAGAAGGAAATGCACGAGCAGCCGCTCGATGTGAAGAAACCGGTGAGCGACGACAAGCGGCGTTGATCCCAGCGTCCCAAGTGTCTTGCAGGTGTCCGGCACCGATGCTACACGGCCTGCACCAAGCCGGTATAGCTCAGTTGGTAGAGCACCTGATTTGTAATCAGGGGGTCGCGGGTTCGAACCCTGCTGCCGGCACCACGCTCCCAAACATGGCTACGCTTTCTTGTCCCAACCCGGTGGGACGAGAATTATTTTTGCGTCTAGCCCGCCTGCTGCGCGCGCTGCTGAGCGGCGTTTGCTGTACCCATGGAGGGCTTTGTCGGTACGCGAACCAGCGCCGCACAATTTTGCCTTCGCGCCCTGAAACCCTAGCGTTTCCGCCATTTTGGAGCTTGCTGGAGAGGGGATTCCACAAGTAGGTACAAGCCTCATATGCTGGATCATTCCATCGCACAGGTTGGACTATCGTGAACCATATCCGTCTCACCCATTTGCAGACTCTGGAAGCCGAGAGCATCGAGATCCTGCGCGAGGTCGCCGCGAGTTTCGAGCGGCCGGTGATGATGTATTCGATCGGCAAGGATTCGAGCGTGCTGCTGCATCTGGCGCGCAAGGCATTCTTTCCCAGCAAGATTCCTTTTCCGCTCCTGCACGTCGATACGACGTTCAAGTTCAAGGAAATGATCGCCTTTCGTGACCGCACGGCCGAAGAATATGGCTTCGACTTGATCACCCATACCAATCAGGATGGAGTTCGCGACGGCATCAACCCGTTCGATCACGGCTCTTCGCGCTATACCGACATCATGAAGACCGCGGCACTGCGCCAGGCGCTCAATGCCGGGCGCTACGACGCTGCGATCGGTGGGGCGCGCCGCGACGAGGAAAAGTCGCGCGCCAAGGAACGCATCTTTTCACACCGCAATGCCTCGCATGCTTGGGACCCGAAGAACCAGCGCCCCGAGCTGTGGCGCACCTTCAATACGCGCCTCAATCCCGGCGAGAGCATGCGCGTGTTCCCGATCTCCAACTGGACCGAGTTGGACGTCTGGACCTACATCTATGCCGAGCAGGTCCCGATCGTGCCGCTCTATTTCGCCAAGCCCCGCCCGGTGGTTGAGCGCTCGGGTACGCTGATCATGGTCGACGATTACCGGCTGCCGCTGTCGCCGGGCGAGACACCGCGGCTCGAAACCGTGCGTTTCCGCACCCTCGGTTGCTATCCGCTGACCGGCGCTATTCGCTCCACCGCCGCAGACCTGCCGTCCATCATCATGGAAATGCAGGCAAGCCGCACCTCCGAGCGCGAAGGACGGCTGATCGACAGCGACTCCATCGGCTCGATGGAGAAAAAGAAGCAGGAAGGCTATTTCTGAGTATGACCCTCGCCATGGCCTCGCCCGACACCAATCTCGACCTCTGGCTCGCCCAGCAGACCGACAAATCCCTTCTGCGGTTCCTGACCTGCGGCAGCGTCGATGACGGCAAGTCGACCCTGATCGGCCGGCTGCTTTATGACAGCCAGCTCATTCTCGACGACCAACTCGCCAGCCTCCGCAAGGAAAGCCACAACCGCACCGTGGGCGACGAAGGGATCGATTTCTCGCTGCTGGTCGATGGTCTCGTCGCCGAGCGAGAGCAGGGGATCACCATCGATGTCGCCTATCGGTTCTTTTCGACCGACAAGCGCAAGTTCATCGTCGCGGACACACCCGGCCACGAGCAGTACACACGCAACATGGCCACGGGCGCATCCAACGCCGACCTGGCGCTTCTCCTGG
>NZ_JAFKHD010000049.1 GCF_017307565.1 Devosia sp. | reverse complement strand
AACTGGCGCGGTTCCTACACGGTTTGCACATTCGGCGCAACACGGCTTGTGCGGGTGGGAAACTTGCCTTTGGAAAGCGCAAACGCGGTCGCGCACGCACCAAATAAACCAGCAAAATCATTGATTTATGATTTGGTAGCGGAGGAGGGATTTGAACCCCCGACACACGGATTATGATTCCGCTGCTCTAACCAACTGAGCTACTCCGCCCCGAAAGGGCTCGGCTGCGAGGCCGATGGCGCCTTACTAAGGTTGAGTGGGCTTGCCTGTCAAGCGCTGTGCTCGTCTGGTCATGACTTTTCCAACCGCTCCATATGCGCGCGGATGAGAGCAAGGTCCGCTTCGAACTTTTCGCGTTCCTTTGCCCTCGTTTCGGGGTCGGGAATGCGGAGGAGATAGGAGGGATGGTTGGTGATGTAGAGCACCGAACCATCGTCCAGGTCGATCGGCGCGCCGCGCATGCGGGAGATGGAAACCGCTTTTCCGACAAGGCTTTGCGCGGCGCTGGCACCGAGGGCGACGATGATTTTTGGGCGGACGAATTCGCGTTCGAGATCGAGCCAGAAACGGCAGGCCTGAATTTCGCGGGCGCTCGGGCTCTGGTGGATGCGCCTTTTGCCGCGGGGCACGAATTTGAAGTGTTTTACGGCATTGGTGACATAGAGGCGACGGCGGTCGATGTCGGCGGTTTTGATAGCGTCGTCAAAGACTTGACCGGCAGGACCGATGAATGGCCGGCCTGCGAGGTCCTCCTGGTCGCCGGGTTGTTCGCCGACGAACATCACATCGGCATTCTCGGGGCCTTCGCCGAAGACGGTTTGCGTTGCGTGCTCGTAGAGCGGGCAGCGGCGGCAGCCTTCGATCGCCTCCGCCGCATCGCCAAGTGATTGAATTGGTTGAGTTTCTTCCGTGACCTCACGGGCCTTTCGGCGCATGTGGCGGGCGGGGGGCTGGGTGGTGGCGCGGGCGATCATGTCCTCTTCCATTTGCCTCGCATTTCGGATGAGGGGAGCAATGCGGTCGGCTTCGGGGAGGTTGCGCCAGTATTTGACTGGCATTTCGGACTTCATCATCGCGACTTTCAGCCGAGCCGGATTGAAGATCGCGCCGTAATAGGTGCGCCAATCATCCTCCACCGCGCCCTCGGCGGGGATATCTTTCTTGTTGCCGCCGGGACCGAAGCGCAAATTCTCCTTGTCCCAGAAGGCACTAGCATAGGGCGTTATGATGGCCCAGTGCATGCCGGCAAAACGGCGGGAGAAGAAGGGGGCCGTGGCTTCGAGGGTGAAATGCTCGGGCTCGAACCAGGCGATGTAGCGCTCGTCGCCCTCGTGCTCGACGGTACGGAAGCGCACGAAAGCCTTCATCTTGTGAGCATCGCGATGTACCCCCGAGGCCATTCGCGTTAGCAGACTGCTATCACCATCCGCAGCATTGGCGAGAATGTGCTTATCGTCCTGCAGTCGCCACAACAGGCGATAGAGAATGGCGAAACGCTGCGGGTCGGAATGCTGGATGACATCGGTCGCCAGATCCATGAACTGACGCGGCACCGAGCCGATCGGGCCATCGGTATTGGGCAACATGTCGTCGCCGGCTTCAAAGAGCCCGCTCTCCTCCGAGCCGACCCGCCAGACGACTTGCGAGGGCTTCATGCCGGCAACGAGCAGGCGCCGAGCCTTGCCGCGCCACTCGTCGAGATCGTTGAGGCGTTCGAGCCGGACAGAGAGCATCAGAAGAGCTCCATCTGCTTTGGCGGCGGCGCCAGCTTTTGCCGGAGGCGCAGGTCGTCGGTGAGGCCGCCCGGTGTCCAGTCTGCGGCGGCGATGAAGGGGCGGACCTTGTCGATGGAGGCGGTGAGGCGCGCGACTTCGGCAAGGGTCAGGCGATGATGACGGCGCGACGAAAGAATGCGGTCGACGCCGCTTACGCCGAGGCCGGGGACGCGGAGCAGCAATTCGCGATCGGCGCGGTTGATGTCGATGGGAAAGTTGGCCCGGTGTTTTAAAGCCCAGGCGAGTTTTGGATCGATGCCGAGATCGAGATGACCGCCCTCCCCGCCTGCGACGATTTCGGGGACGTCAAAGCCGTAGAAACGGATGAGCCAATCGGCCTGGTAAAGGCGATGCTCGCGCATAAGCGGCGGCGGGGCGAGCGGCAGGCGCGATGACGCATCGGGAATGGGCGAGAAGGCGGAATAGTAGACGCGCTTTAGCCGATAGCCGGAATAGAGGCCGGCGGCGCGGGTGAGAATGGCGGCATCGTCGGCCTTGTCGGCGCCGATGATCATCTGGGTGGACTGGCCGGCCGGAGCAAATTTTTCGGGCTTCGCCCTGGTCGGCTTTTTGTCCTCGGCGGTTTCATCGAGTTTGCCGCGCAGGCGCGCCATGGCGGTGCGGATTTCGGCAGGGCGCTTTTCCGGGGCGAACTGTTCGAGGGCGGTGTCGGTGGGCAGTTCGATATTGGTGGAGAGGCGATCAGCCCAGCGGCCGGCTTCGGCGAGAAGTTCGGGCGCGGCGTTGGGGATCACCTTCAAGTGGATATAGCCGGCAAAGAAGTGGGTTTCGCGCAGGGTGCGGGCGACGCGGACCATCTGCTCCATGGTGTAGTCAGGGCTGCGGATGATGCCAGAAGAGAGGAAAAGGCCCTCGATGTAGTTACGCTTGTAGAAGTCGAGCGTCAGGCGAACGACTTCGTCGACGGAAAAGCGGGCCCGTTCGACGTTCGAAGACGAGCGATTGATGCAATAGGCGCAATCGTAGACGCAGAAATTGGTCAGCAGCAGTTTTAGGAGCGAGATGCAGCGGCCGTCCGGCGCATAGGAATGGCAGATGCCGCTGCCCTCGGTGGAGCCGATGCCGCCTGTCTTGCTGCTGTCGCGCTTTTCAGAGCCGCTCGAGGCGCAGGATGCGTCGTATTTGGCAGCATCGGCCAGAATGGCAAGTTTTCGCGTGACGGTGAGAGCGACCATTTGTTCATCCTTTGTTCTGGATGAATAGTCCGAGTCTGGCTTGGGCGCATGTCAAAAAGACAGGAGTGGGGGATTTGTGAACGGGACTGACTGCGGAGGCTGAGACGGTGCGGTCTGCAACGCCACGTTGCGTTCGCGCACGGCGTCATTCCCGCGAAAGCGAGGAATCTGGGTTTGGGGCGTGGCCTCGCAACTGCCGTCCCGGCGCAGGCTGGGACGCATTGCGAAATCTCAGGATGGGCCCCGGCCTTCGCCGGGGTGACATCGGAGTGTGAGGCCGGTCCTGCCGTGAGGTTGGAAGGCATGAAACGGAGGTCCTCGCTTTCGCGTGGATGACACCGGGGTTAGGCGCGGTCAGTGCAGTTGCCGGACTGCAGCTGTCGGTGAGTGGCATCGGTGAACTCGACCGAGGGTCACGATCGATGGGGAGGCGCTGGTGCTGCGGCCCAGAACAACGGTCGATAGAGGGCTTTGACGCCCACCGGGTGGCAACGGTGTGGGGCCGGTTGGCACCCGGATTGGACCGCATGAAGAGATCCTCGCTTTCGCAGGGATGAGGCAGTGGGTGCGGGCGGTCCGCAGGCTTTCGGAATAACGGAGCAGTTGCGAATGGCATCGGTGGGGTGGGGCGTCGGTCCATGCGCGCCGTCCGCGAGCGCTCTGTCGGGTCGCCCTCCGTAAACCTCCCTTGCTGGATCACCCTGCCCTGGCGGCTTCGGCCACCGCCTTTTGGGCGGCGAAGGCGCGTTGGTAGGCGGGGCGGTGTTCGGCGCGGGCGACGTAGGCGGAAAGATTGGGATACTCGGCGAGCATTTCTGGCTCGAGGCGGCGCAGGACCATGACCATCATCAGGTCGCCGGCGCTGAAGACGCCATCGAGCCAGTCGGCAGTGCCGAGGCGCGCGGAGAGCGGGGTGAGGCGGGAACGGATCTGGTCGTCGATGAGCGGCAGGCGGGCCTGATACCAGGGCTTGTCGCGCTCGGTGAAATAGACCTGTTCGCGCTCGACGATGGGCGGCTCGATGGTACTGAGGGCGGAAAATATCCAGGCCATGGCGCGACCCCGGCCGGCTTCGTCGGCGGGCAAGAGGCCGGGATGGTGCTGGGCGATATGGAGGACGATGGCGCCGGATTCGAAGAGGACGAGATCACCTTGCTCATAGGTCGGGATCTGCCCGAATGGGTGGCGGGCCTTGTGCTCGGGCTCTTTCATGGTTTTGAAGGAGACGAGGCGCACGTCATAGGGGAGGCCAGCTTCCTCGAGCGCCCAGCGCACCCGCATGTCGCGGGCGAGGCCCTGGCCACCGTCGGGCGAATTTTCGAATGCGGTGATGATCGGCTTCATTGCAAATTCCTTCCTGGGTTACAGTCCTAGGACGAGTGCCGCAGTTGGATTTCGACTAACTATTTTCAGCTCGCGCCATGCGGGCAACCGATTGTTGGGGCAGAGGTTGGGAAATGGCGCGAAGGGAAGAGGACGCATGACCAAGCACCGCATTTATGGAACCAGTGTTGCCAGCGTCTATCCGCTCTATGTCGCCAAGGCCGAGCGCAAGGGGCGCAGCAAGGAAGAGGT
>NZ_JAFKHD010000048.1 GCF_017307565.1 Devosia sp. | reverse complement strand
GCGACGAATTGCCGCAAAGAAGTGACGAGTGGGGACGATTTAAGTTGCAGCAACGAAAATCACCAAAACCATTCTGGTTAATACTTTGCATTTTCGATTAATACAAAGAACTGCCTGATCTCAATTAGAAAAGAAAAAGGCGCGGAACCGAAGTTCCGCGCCCCATCGGGGTTACAGCAAAGGAGCGTCAGCCTTCCTGCCACCGCCGACTTATCGGGCTTATCCCTGGGGATCGCCGCGTGGCTCGCCCTCGGATTCGAAGGCTTGCCTGCACAACGACCCATGATGCGCCGGGTTCCCCCCGCGCCGTTCACATCGCCGCCTAAAACTGCGTCTTAAGCGCCACTGCAAAGCGATCGACACTGTAGGTCGCGTCGTCCTCTCGCACCCATTTCCGCAGGGCCGAGAGAGACACACGCACCCGTTCCATCGCCACATAGTCGAGCCGCAGCCCCGCCGTGTCGACCCATCGCGACTGCGCCAGATCGAAAGCACCGCTCTCTTCGCTATGGGCATAGCTTGCCGAAACCGACAGCGCCTCGGTCAACGCATAACGCGCCCCAAGCTCGAGTTCGGCGACTTCGCTGGCGATGGGATCGAGCGGCTCATCCATCTCCACCCGCTTCTCGGCCCGCCCCGTCACCACCCAGCGTTCGTCCAGCGCCAGTTCCGATTGCATGGCGAAATACGGCAGGACCTTGCGCAGCCCGGGATCGATCAGCGGCCAGACCATGGTGGCACCCGCCAAAACCTCGACGAGAAAGCCGCCGTCTCTGACCCTCGCACCACCCGCCGCCGTCATCGCTGTCCCCGGAAACCGCGCATAGAGCAGTTGATCAAGCTCCGGCACGGCGGAAAACTCCCCCTTCAGCCGCCCCAGCGCCGCGAAATTGCCGGCTACCACCTTCTCCCAGTCCACCGCGACGCCAACGTTGGCTACCTCTGGATCGAGCCGAACCGGCGGAATCTCAACCGGCAAGCCCGAAATGACGGAGTCCTCGGGATAGCGCCACGCACCATCCACCAGCACCGAAACCTGCTGGTCATTCCCGAGAACGGTCAACCCAAGCAGCGCCTCATGCGTCACCGCACCGCTGGCCACGCCGATGCGAATGGCGCCGCCCCCGAGCGCCTCTCCGGTCCAGTCGCGCGTCACCGCATAACCCGCCCGCAACACCATGCCCGCATCCAATTGGAGCGCCGCCTCAAGCCCTACCGCGGCCGACATGTCATCCTCTTCGGAGATCGTCGCAAACCGCGTCTGCTCAAACAGCAGCGTCCCCCGCAGCGACATCGCCCCCAAAACGGCCGTCGCAGACAGTTCGTGCTCATGCTCGACAAAAAAGTCCGCCGGCCCGTTCTCACTTTCGGTGGCATTACTGGTCCAGCCCGTCTCGACCGAACTTCGCAGCGCAAATGGCTGCTCGCCAAGAACGGGCACCGCGCAGAAGCCCCAGACCAAAACACCGCTTAGCCGCCGCATCTCAACCTCCGGAAAACCGCAGGTCAAAATTGGTCATGCTTCGGTAACCAATATTCCACGTACCGTATCCGTAGTTCCACGTGCCCGGCAGCGTTGAGATTAAGGCTTAACGCAGGTAGGGCGCTCCGTAAGTAGTCGCTTAACTATGATCTTGCCGGGCACTCCGGGATTTTGGCAGCACCGGAAGGAGCTGCCGATGCCCAACCCAAACGAACTTTGCACCGCCCTGCGAAACTGGCGCATTCAGGCCCGGCTGCAACAGGATGCGGTCGCGCAGACCCTTGGCGTCACCCAAAGCCAGGTCAGTCGTTGGGAAAGCGGCCGCGACACGCCCCGCCCTCACAATATCGAAGCCATCCGCCGCCTGATCTGGGGACCCGAGGCAGACCCGCTGATCGCGCTACGCTACTTCGTCGAGCAATCCCATCAGAACCTGCTTCTGGTCGACGCCACCCAGGCGATCATCGCCCGCAGCAAACCGCTGAAGCTATCGCCCGGACAAGTCGATCGTTTCAGTTGGGTGCTGGACCCGATCAGGAATCCCGCCTTCGCTCCGGCCTATGCCCGCTTCTGCGAATTGCTGGCCCGTCCCTCCGGCGTGGTCAGCCTGAAGATCACCATCCCCTTTGTCGAAAATGGCCGCGACTTCTGTGCAGTCGTCACCAACACCATCCACACCATCGCCGGCACCCGCGTGTGTCTCGTCGAACCGAGTTTTCGCGAGGCCACGGGGCTCGAGGGCAAGGAAATCCGGCTCGAAGAAGTGCGGCTGACACCCGATGAGGGCGAGCGGCACTCCCTCACCCTCTGGCGCCAAACCACCGCCTCCTCCTGAAACTTTGCCCCACCCCAAAACAAATGGCGACCCGCGCCGGGGTGGGGGACACCGGCGCGGGCCTCACATCTGGCACGGGCAGGAGGTCAGCCTCCGTGCCAGATGCTTTACCAGCCGTTCTTCTTGGTCTGGTTCTGGCCACCAATGCCCAGAATGCCGTTGCCGTTCAGCACACCATTGAGAATGGACGTGCCATTGGCGGTGTTGTTGCCGCTCAGAATCCCGATGCCGGAGAGGATGCTGCTGTTATTGCCCACGGCAACGGTATTGCCGTTGAGCACGTTGACATTGCCCACATCGACGACATCGGTCACCGAGGTAACAATGCCGGTGATATTGCTGAGGACATTGTTGGTGCGCTTGGCAAAGAACCCACCGGCATGAGCGCCCGAAGTCATCGCCATGGCTGCCACGACGGAAAGTGCGATTGCGGTCTTCATACTCGTTACTCCCTTGAAAACATGTCGGTTTCGACAGGCACGAGGAAGCCCGAGGCCGCGCCTTGGGGCAATTGCAGGGCGCGATAATATGCGTTTCATGCGCACTAGGCGCGTTTCATGTCCCGGGCTACGGGAAAGCCCTGAGCAAAAATGACGGACCGGGGCCTATCGGCAGATGACACGACACTCGATCTCGACTACATCGAAGCCGTCGGAAAAAGACGGCCCGGTCGGGTAAGTCCGGGCGCCCCATTGGGGTTCAGTCGTGTCACCCATTGGCTCGACCCTCGACACACGATGACGTGTGTTCAGAGGGTAGAGAAATGTCGAGCAGAACAATCACATCCGTCTTTTTCGATGGCCAGTTCTGGGTTGCCGAGATCGAGCGCCACGCAGAAGGCAGCATTGCAGTGGCCCGCCACCGCTTCGGTCCCGAGCCGACCAATGCAGAATTGCTTATATGGGTGGACCGCGACCTTCAACGGCTTTGCTTTTTTGACCAGCCCCAGCACGCCGCAATGCCGGCATCCAGGCGGACAAACCCGAAGCGCATGACAGCCAAAGCCGAAAATGTCGGCTTCAGCGACAAAGCCGCGCAAGCGATAAAGGCCGCCCTTGCCGAACGGAAGCTGGAACGAAAGGGTGAGCGAAAAAGAAGAAGCAAAGAAGAACAGGAGCGTATTCGCGCCCTGCATAGAGCCAAACTCAAACAGAAGCGACGGGGCCGTTAGAGGGCACCGCGCTCTGATCGGCGAAAACCTCGCTCTGCGGCACCCAGCCCGCAGGACAGATGCACGAAGTGCCTAAAACGTGACCTGCAGGGCCTGCACCGCCTTGATAGCCGCCGAGGCGCGGTTTTCAACGCCAAGCTTAGCATAGACCTGCTCGAGGTGCTTGTTCACCGTGCGCGGGCTGAGCCCGAGAATATCGCCGATATCGCGATTGGATTTGCCGCGGGCAATCCAGAGCAACACTTCGCTTTCGCGCTGTGTCAGCCCAAAATGTTGGCGGAGATTATCCTCCTGCCCCTCCTCCTGCGCGCCGGTGAGGCGGAAAAGATATTCGTCGCCGCCGACCACGCCGAGAAAGGCGAATTGCAGCCCCGGAGCACCCGGCAGATTCACATCGAACCCGCTGCCCGGCGCCGCATCGCCATGGTCGAGCCGCCAGCGGGCAAAGCCGCCGGACATTTCAGCCTGACGATCCACATCCATGCCGGAGCGTTCCAGCAGCTTGTTGGCCTGTGGCGTCGACCACAACACTGCCGCATCGGCCCCAAACGCCACCAGATGCCGTCCCGCCGCATCAAGCGCAATGCGCGCACTCTGCGCCCGCCGCGCATTGGCAAGGTGCACCCGGATCCGCGCCCGCAACTCGTCGACATTTATCGGCTTTGAGAGATAGTCGACCCCACCGCTCTCCAGCGCGTGCACAATGTGCTCGGTCTCGGTCAGCCCCGTCATGAAAATCACGGGCACATGCGTCAACGGCGCCATGGCCTTCAGCCGCCGGCAGGTCTCAAAACCATCGAGCCCGGGCATCACGGCATCCATCAGCACCACGTCGGGCACGACGCGCCCTACGATACCAAGCGCCGCCTCACCGCTGCGCGCCACCAGCACGGTCACCCCAGCCGCTTCCAGCGCCGTAGTCAGAAACCCAAGGGACTCCGGCGAGTCATCGACCAGCAGAACAATGTCCTGATCCCGCTCAATTCGACTCATGGCCAACTCGCTCGAGGAGTTCTGCATAGGAATCAAAGTCAAAATTCTTCATGTGCCCACGCAAGGCGGCCACCAGAGGCCCATTATCCGGATCAAC
>NZ_JAFKHD010000047.1 GCF_017307565.1 Devosia sp. | reverse complement strand
AGCTGCTCGGGCGGCACTTCCTGTGCGAAGGCCGGGGCCGCCAGGCCGATCATGCTGGCAGTCACCACGGCCGCAACGATCGCCTTGGCGCCGCGCATAAAATCCATGTTCATCCGGTTCCCCATTTGTCTGTTGCGGGCTGACGTCATCTGCCCTTGAGAAGTGTCTTTACGCCATCCGGCGCCGCCACATAAGCCTTGCTGCACATATCAAGGAAAAGTCCGTGTTGGACTACCCCCGGAACATCCAGCAGATCGCGTGACAGCGCTTCTGGCTGCGAAATGCGGCCAAAAAAAGCATCAAGGATCAGGTGTCCACCGTCGGTCACGAAGACTTCGCCCTTGTCTTCGCCGCGCAGCTTGAGCCCCCCCTCGGCGCCATGGGCCTTGAGAATTTCGGCGACCGCATGGCGGGTGGCAGCCAGGCCGAAGCGGTTGACCTCGATGGGCAACGGGAAACGCCCGAGCGTTTCGACGACCTTGGAGCTGTCAGCGATGACGATCATCGTCGCGGAAGCCGCGGCAACGATCTTTTCGCGCAGCAGCGCGCCGCCGCCGCCCTTGATGAGGTTGAGATTGGGATCGAGCTCGTCGGCGCCATCAACGGTCAGATCGAGCTGGCCGAGCGTTTCGAGATCGGAGAGCGGGATAGCAAGACTTTGGGCCTGGCGCGCGGTGACTTCCGAGGTGGGCACGCAGATCACGTCGAGCCCCTGGGCAACCTTGTCGCCGAGGAGGTCAACGAAATGGCGGGCCGTGGAGCCGGTGCCGAGCCCGAGGCGCATGCCGGGACGCACATCTTCGAGGGCACGCCGGGCGGCTTCTCGCTTGAGATCTTCGGACATCATCGCCTCCGTGTTTGGTCAGCGTGATGCAAGCTAGGCAGCCATGCTGTCAAGCCTTGCAAACCGGGCGCCTCACGCATTGGTGAATAGCCACTGTAACCAGCCGGCAACACAATAAGGCAAGCTTGCCACGTGTGTGGCGAAAAGGTGACTGTTAACCCTTCTCGACTAAATTGCGGAAATGTAAATAGCGGCATTACTTGCGAACGACGAATCACGGCGTCGCATTCATTCAGAGGCCTGGAAGAGCATGAAGTTTTTGAAGGCGGCTATGGCCGTGGGGCTATCGATCATGTTGGCGGTAGGCATGGCCGTGCCAAGCCAGGCCGCACGCGTCTACAATCCCGACAACAATACCTGGGAAGAACCCTCTGTGGTTGCTACGCGCAGCCGCGGCGGCAGCCCGGTCAAGAAGCAAATCGTCGACTACGACACCAACTATGCTGTCGGCACGATTGTCGTCGAAACCGGCGAGCGCCGCCTCTACCTCGTTCTCGAAGGTGGCAAGGCCATGCGCTACGGTATTGGCGTTGGCCGTGATGGTTTCACCTGGACCGGCACCCACCGCATTACCCGCAAGGCCGAGTGGCCCGGCTGGACCCCGCCCCCGCAGATGCGCAAGCGCGTTCCCGACCTGCCGGCCTATATGCCTGGCGGCCCGGAAAATCCGCTCGGCGCTCGCGCTCTGTACATCGGCTCGACCCTCTATCGCGTGCACGGCACTTCCGAGCCGTGGTCCATCGGCCAGGCCGTTTCCTCGGGCTGCATTCGTCTGACCAATGACGATGTGACCGATCTTTACGAGCGCGTGAAGGTTGGGGCCCGGATCGTCGTCAACCACTAAGGTTGGCACCAAGAGAATTTGAAAGAGGTCGCTTCGGCGGCCTCTTTTGTTTTGTGCAGCGCCCCTGCCCTCAACACCCCGAGATCGCAATTCCAATTGTCGGTATCTGCACTTACAATGTCGGCATGAACGCGCCTTTCCTTTCTTCTCGTCCGCTGGTCGACCGCTATGGCCGAACCATCAGCTATTTGCGGATTTCGGTGACGGATCGGTGCGACTTCCGCTGCGTCTATTGCATGGCGGAAGACATGGTTTTCCTGCCCAAAAAAGACATCCTGAGTTTCGAGGAAGTGGAGGCCATCGCGTCGGCCTTTATCGCGCGGGGCACGACCAAGATCCGGCTGACCGGGGGCGAGCCGCTGGTGCGGCGCGACATCATGGACCTGGTGCGCAGTCTCGGCGGACGGATCGGCAGCGGGCTGCAGGAACTGACGATCACCACCAATGGCAGCCAATTGGCAAAGCACGCCGAGGGTCTCTTTGCCGCCGGGGTCAGGCGGATCAATGTGTCGCTCGACACGCTCGATACCGACCGGTTCGCCACCATTACCCGGCGCGGCCGGCTCGCCGATGTCATGGCCGGGATCGAGGCGGCGCAGGCGGCGGGGCTGGCTCTCAAGATCAACATGGTCGCCATGCGCGGCGTCAATGACGACGAAATCGAGCCGATGATGGCCTGGGCTCATGGCAAGGGCATGGGGCTGACGCTGATCGAAGGCATGCCGCTGGGCGAAGTGGGAATCGACAGGATCGACAGCTATTTGCCGCTTCGCGAACTGCATGAGCGGCTGGCGCGGCGCTATACGCTGACCCGGCTCGACAAACGCACGGGCGGTCCGGCACGTTATGTCGAGGTTGCCGAAACCGGCGGTCTGCTGGGCTTCATCACGCCGATGAGCCATAATTTCTGCGAGAGCTGCAATCGCGTGCGGTTGACCGCCACGGGGCAGCTTTTCCTCTGTCTGGGCCAGGACGACCAGGTCAACCTTCGCGATGCGCTGCGTGATGGTGGCCTTGTGGGGCTCGATGCGGCGATGGACGAAGCCATGCTGATCAAGCCCAAAGGCCACGACTTCGTGCTCGACCGCGGCAGCAGCGGCGCGCCGGCTGTGGCGCGACATATGAGCGTGACGGGCGGCTAGAGAGCGTCGCGATCCGGCGCGCGCTCGATCAACTCAACGAGAATGCCGTCTCCGTCGCGGACGAAGGCGACCCGGCTGATCATCTCGCGATTATAGGCATCGCGTGGACGCTCGACGATTTCGACGCCGGCCTTTTCGAGCGTTTCGAAGATCGCGTCGACACTGGAAAAGGCAAAGGTGATGTGGCGAAGGCCGGCCTCGTCGACCGGCACATCGCGGAAGCGATCCACCTTGCTCGAGGCAGGCGCGAACAGCTCAAGCATGCCCGCGCCCGTATCGAAGAAAGCCAGTTCGCCGCGATCGACGCTTTTGCGCAGGGCCAGCCGCAGCCCCAAAAGCTCGCAATAGAAGGCAACCGCCCGGTCCATGTCCGAGACGGTCATGCCGACATGTTCGAAGCCAAGCAGCATGGCTTTACTTGTCGTCGTCGACGACGATGGCAAAGTCGAGCGGCAGGGCCGTGGTGTACTTGATCTGGCCCATGGCGAAAGCGGAGCTGACATCGGTCAGATTGATCTTGCTGATCAGCCGCTTGTAGAAGGCGTCATAGGCCTGGATATCGGGCACGACGACACGCATCAGATAGTCGACATCCCCGCTCATGCGATAGAACTCCACTACTTCGGGGAATTCATCGATAACGCCGGAGAATTTGCGCATCCAGGCTTCGTTGTGTTCGTTGGTCTTGACCGAGACAAAAACGGTCACCCCGACATTGACCTTGTTGGGGTCAAGGACAGCAACGCGGCGCTGAATTACCCCGTCTTCTTCCATCTTCTGGATGCGGCGCCAGCAGGGCGTCGTGGAGAGCCCAACCTTGCGGCCGATCTCGGCTACCGGCATGGTCGCGTCTTTTTGCAGCAGCGTCAGTATTTTACGGTCGATCTTGTCCAGTGCCATTCGGCCCTCTCTAGGAAATCAGTTTTTTCTTATTGACGATTTTCGGGGCATGTACGCACGTGAAGCTGCCATATCGGCATCGAAGGCGCAATAAAATTGCGCAACCCAAACACAATATGACTGCTAACGGCGGCTTAACCACCCAGCGGCCCATTCCGCAACTTGCAGGTGCTTCTCCGACTGCGATTTCACCCGCTGTTAACCACGCCTCGCCTAACTTCGGCACCGAGCGTAGCGATGGCCGTTGCCATTGCAGTAGCGATGGCAGTTGCCATTGCGTGAGTTAGTAATGAGTACCGTTCATGCCGTCTCAGCCGGCCAATACCGCGGACGTCCGCGCCCTGATGGGCTCTGACGGCAAGCGCGCCGCCCAAAAGACCGTGCTGGAAGCGCGCCAGAAACTGACCTCCAGTTCCGGCACCCGCGCCGAATTCGATTTCCAGCTGATGCAGAACTACGCCGAATCCCGGCGTGGCGCCGCCCTGCCCATGGCCGTGGTCGTCAGCATTCTCGCTATAGTCTCGACCTTCTGGGTGCCGGTGATCTTTTCCGCGCTCTGGGCGGGCCTCGTGATCGCGAGCATGTTGGTGCTCGTCATGGCCGCGAGCCGGTTCCTGAACCAGGACCCATCCAAGTTCAATGCCGCCAAGTGGACGACGAGCTTTGTCGCAGCCGAGACCATTTATGGCCTCTCGCTGTCGCTCCTGGCGCTGTCGACCATTGTGGCCAATCCTCATGACGTGGCCCCGGTCATGTTTGCCATGGTGCTGGTGAGCATAGCGGCCAATGCCATTGCCACCCACACCCTGCCCCCCGCGACGCTGATGAGCACGCTGCCGGTGACCGTGACGGTG
>NZ_JAFKHD010000046.1 GCF_017307565.1 Devosia sp. | reverse complement strand
GTCCTCGTTATTCTTGGCCAATTCGAAGGTGATGTCGGGGATCACGACGCCAAGCGACAGGGTCTTGATGCGGACCTTTTCGTCGGCGTTTTCGCGCTTGGTGTCGAGGAAGCGCATGATGTCGGGGTGGTGGGCGTTAAGGTAGACCGCACCTGCGCCCTGACGTGCGCCGAGCTGGTTGGCATAGGAGAAGGAGTCTTCGAGCAGCTTCATCACCGGGATGACGCCAGAGGACTGGTTCTCGATATGCTTGATGGGCGCGCCCATTTCGCGAAGATTGGTGAGGCTCAGGGCCACGCCGCCGCCGCGCTTGGAAAGCTGCAGCGCCGAGTTAATCGAGCGGCCGATCGACTCCATATTGTCTTCGATGCGCAGCAGGAAGCACGAGACGAGCTCGCCGCGCTGGGCCTTGCCGGCATTGAGGAAGGTCGGGGTCGCGGGCTGGAAACGGCCAGCCATGATTTCGTCGACGAGGTCGCGGGCCAGGCCCTCATTGCCGCGGGCAAGCGCCAGCGCCACCATGCAAACGCGATCTTCGTAGCGCTCGAGATAGCGCTTACCGTCGAAGGTTTTTAGCGTGTAGCTGGTGTAGTATTTGAATGCGCCGAGGAAGGTCGGGAAGCGGAACTTCTTGTCATAGGCGTGATCGTAGAGATCACGAATGAAGTTGAAGGAATACTGATCGAGCACGCTGCGCTCGTAATAGCCTTCGACGCTCAGATATTCGAGCTTCTCTCTGAGGTTGTGAAAGAAGACCGTGTTCTGGTTGACATGCTGCAGGAAGTACTGGTGCGCAGCCTGCTTGTCCTTGTCGAACTGAATCTTGCCGGCCTCGTCATAGAGGTTCAGCATCGCGTTGAGCGCGTGATAATCCAGGCTCTGGTCCTGGACCTGACCCTTGGAGGCCGGGCGATCTTCCGTGCGGTCTAGTGTGAGCGTGTCCAAAACCGTTCGAGTCCTTGCTTGACGTTTTCAACGTCCTCCGCCGTTCCGAGGAGCTCGAAACGATAGAGGAGCGGCACTTCGCATTTCTGGCTGACGATATTGCCCGCCGCGCCATAGGCCGTGCCGAAATTTGTGTTCCCGGCCGCGATCACGCCTCGAATGAGACTGCGATTGGCAGGGTTATTGAGAAATTTGATCACTGGCTTGGGCACTGAGCCCTTGCCGTCGTTGCCGCCATAAGTGGGAACCACCAGAACGAAGGGTTCATCCACCTGGGGCGGCTCGCTGCCAGCATCAACCGGCAGCCTTACGCTTTGCATCCCGAGCTTCTCGACGAAGCGATGGGTGTTTTCCGACGTGCTGGAATAATAGACGATCTTGCCCATGGTCCTGCATCTCGGTTCCTGTCGCGCGGGCCTGAAAAACCGGGCGACATCTCAGCTCAGGAGAGGCTGCCGATCATGTCGGGGCGGAAGCCAGCCCAGTGCTGGTCGCCGGCGACAACGACCGGAACCTGACGGTAGCCCATTTCCTCGACGCGCGCATAGGCGTCGGCGTCTTCGGAGATGTCGACCACCGTGTAGTCAATGCCCTTTCGATCGAGCGCACGCGTGGTCGCGGTGCACTGGACGCAGGCAGGCTTGGAATAGACGGTGATAGTCATCGGATCCTCACGAGGGACTGTTCTAAAAACGGGGTTCAACGCTTTAAAACTACTGCAAACGCGCGCCGGTGGCCTGCCGTACGAGACGGCTCCTACCGGCTTTGGGCGTCTTCCCATTCTTTCGAATCGTCGAAGCCCTGAACGCTATATGTAGTATGCGACACCAATTCTTACTGCAACGTATATGGTTTGTGTCAGGTCTGTCATCAACGCTTGACAGGTGAATTGTGATCGAAATTTGCCCGTTTTTTGGGGCTTTCCAAGCGTGTCAGATTCGCCAGGCGAGTCGCACGTCCCTTCCGTCAAAAATCGTTCAAATTTCGCCCTTGTGGAAAATGCTGGGGATGCTCCCGGCCGTCAAAAGGGATTCGTCTTGGAGATATAGGGACATAGCCGAGGAAGGGGCTTTCTCCCCGTCAAACACACTTTGTTAACGCCTTTGGAGCGCGGCGTTTTTCATCAGCCTTTTTGCAAACCATTCCTACTTGCAACTTTTCGGCATCTCGCTACATTGAGTGAAAATGCAAATCATTCGCAACAAGGATCACTCTATGCTCTTCGGTACACGACGTCAGGCCCTCGGGACGCTGCTTGCTGTGGGTCTGTCGGTCGCGCTTCCCGCAATTCCCGCCTTCGCTCAGGACAAGTTCAAGGCCGTCACCAGTTTTACGGTTATCGCCGATATCGCGCAGAATGTTGCCGGCGACGCCGCGGTGGTTGAATCCATCACCAAGGCCGGCGCCGAGATTCACAACTACCAGCCGACCCCCGGCGACATTCAGCGCGCGCAGGGGGCCAATCTCGTTCTTTATAATGGGCTCAATCTGGAACTGTGGTTCGAGCGCTTCTTTGCCAACCTGCATGATGTGCCCAGCGTCGTCGTTTCCGACGGCATCGACCCCATGGGCATTACCGAGGGACCCTACCAGGGCAAGCCCAATCCTCATGCCTGGATGTCACCAAGCATCGCCATGATCTATGTCGACAATATCCGTGACGCCTTCGTCGAGCACGATCCGGCCAATGCCGAGACCTACAAGGCCAATGCCGAGGCTTATAAGGCGAAGATTTCGGCGATGATCGAGCCGATCAAGGCCGAGCTAGATGCAGTGCCTGAGGCGAAGCGCTGGCTCGTGACCTCCGAAGGTGCCTTTTCGTACCTCGCGCGGGATTTTGACCTGAAAGAACTCTATCTCTGGCCCATCAATGCCGACCAGCAGGGCACGCCACAGCAGGTTCGAAAAGTGATCGATGCCATGCGCGAGCACGATATTCACGTGATCTTCTCGGAAAGCACCATTTCTCCGGCGCCGGCCGAACAGGTCGCTCGTGAGACCGGCGCCAAATATGGCGGCGTGCTCTATGTTGACTCCCTGACCGAAGCCGACGGGCCGGTGCCGACCTATATCGACCTTCTCCGCATCACATCCGAAACAATTGCCAAAGGCCTCACGGAATGAATGCCCCCCTGCGCCATGCCGAGGTTGAGAGCGGCACCGGCATTGCCGTAAACGGCGCCACAGTCACCTATCGCAACGGCCTAACCGCCATTCGCGACGCGAGCTTTGTTATCCCCACCGGCACCATCGCGGCGCTGGTGGGGGTCAATGGCTCGGGCAAGTCTACGCTGTTCAAGGCCATTATGGGTTTCGTGCGGCTGGCGCGCGGGGACATCACCGTGCTCGGCATTCCAGTGGCGCAGGCGCTCAGGAAAAACCTCGTCGCCTATGTGCCTCAGGCCGAGGAGGTCGACTGGAACTTTCCGGTGCTGGTCGAAGACGTCGTGATGATGGGGCGGTATGGTCATATGGGCATGCTGCGCATTCCCAAGAAGGCCGACCACGAGGCCGTTGAGGCGGCGCTGAAGCGCGTCAATATGAGCGAATTCCGCAAGCGCCAGATCGGTGAGCTTTCGGGCGGGCAGAAAAAGCGCGTGTTTCTGGCGCGGGCGCTGGCACAGGATGGGCGGGTTATTCTCCTCGATGAGCCGTTTACCGGCGTCGATGTGAAGACCGAGGACCAGATCATCGCGCTGCTCCGCGAGCTGCGCGACGAGGGCCGGGTGATGCTGGTTTCCACGCACAATCTGGGTTCAGTGCCCGAATTCTGCGATCGCACCATTCTCATCAAGGGCACGGTGCTGGCCTATGGCCTGACCGAGGAAACCTTCACCCAGGAAAATCTCGAAAAGGCCTTTGGCGGCGTGCTCCGCCATTTCGTGATCAATCACGCGTCCAATGGCGGGGTGGATTCCGGGGTTCGCGTCTTTACCGACGACGAGCGGCCACTGCTGTTCGAGGGTGGGAAGGCGCGGCGGCATTCGCCGGATGATAAGCCGGAGGAGCAGGCCTGAAATGGAACTGCTGCTCGAACCCTTTTCCTATGGCTACATGACCAATGCCATGTGGGTCTCGGCCCTTGTGGGCGGGGTCTGTGCCTTTCTCTCCTGCTACCTGATGCTCAAGGGCTGGTCGCTGATCGGCGATGCGCTGAGCCATTCGATCGTGCCCGGTGTTGCCGGCGCCTACATGCTCGGCCTGCCGTTTGCGGTGGGGGCGTTCTTTTCCGGCGGGCTCGCGGCGGCGGCCATGCTGTTTCTCAATCAGCGCACCAAGCTCAAGGAAGACGCCATTATCGGGCTGATCTTCTCGGCCTTTTTCGGGCTGGGGCTCTTCATGGTGTCGATCTCGCCGGTGCCAGTGAACATCCAGACCATCGTGCTGGGCAATATTCTCGCCATCACACCCGAGGACACGCTGCAACTCGCCATTATCGGTTTCGTGTCGCTGGCCATCCTGCTCGCCAAGTGGAAGGACCTGATGGTCACCTTCTTTGACGAGAACCATGCCCGCTCGATCGGCCTGAAGCCGACGCTGCTGCGCGCCGTGTTCTTCGTGCTGCTTTCGGCCTCGACGGTGGCGGCCATGCAGACGGTGGGCGCTTTCCTTGTCATCTGTCTTGTCGTGACGCCCGGGGCGACG
>NZ_JAFKHD010000045.1 GCF_017307565.1 Devosia sp. | reverse complement strand
AACGGGGCCGGCAAGTCGACCCTGTTCAACATGGTCGCTGGTAATATCACGCCCGACAGCGGCCAGGTCATCTTCGATGGCGCTGATGTCACTGGTATGAAGCCATACCAGCTCTTTCGCATCGGTATGCTGCGCACCTTTCAGATCGCGCATGAATTTTCGCAGATGACGGCGCTCGAAAACCTGATGATGGTGGCTGGCGACCAGCCGGGCGAGCATCTGGTCTCGACCTGGTTTCGGCCGGGGCTCGTCAAGAGCCGCGAGACCGAGGTGCGCAAGAAAGCCCTCGACGTCATCGATTTCTTGAAATTGGGTCATGTGCGGAACGAGTTGGCTGGCAATCTCTCTGGTGGCCAGAAGAAGCTGCTCGAGCTTGGGCGTACCATGATGGTGGATGCCAAGGTCGTGCTGCTCGACGAAGTCGCGGCGGGCGTCAACAAGAGCCTGCTCAATGATCTCGCCAGCAATATCGAGCGGATGAATCGCGAGCTTGGTTACACGTTCTTCGTCATCGAGCATGACATGGATCTGATCGGCCGGCTCTGCGATCCGGTCATCGTCATGGCGCAGGGCGAAAAGATCGCCGAAGGCCCAATGGCCGAAATTCGCGCCAATCCCCAAATCGTCGAAGCCTATTTCGGCTCGCCTGCCGAGGTAGCTGTCTGATGCCGTTGATTGAACTGAAACATGTCGTCGGCGGCTACGGTGGCGCGCCCATTCTCAATGGCGTCAATATCGCCATCGAGAAGACCGATATCGGTGTCATCGTGGGCCCCAACGGTGCGGGTAAGTCTACGACGCTCAAGGCTATCTTTGGTCTTCTGAAGGTCACCGGCGGCACCATCGATTTTGGTGGCGAGAACATCGCCAATTCCCTGCCGGACAAGCTCGTGCCCAAGGGTCTGAGCTTCGTGCCGCAGGAAAAGAACGTATTCACCTCGATGTCGGTCGAGGAAAATCTCGAAATGGGCGCCTTTACGCGCACCGACGATTTTTCCAGCACGATGGAATGGGTCTACGAGATGTTCCCGGTGCTGCGCGAAAAGCGCCGGCAGCCGGCGGGCGAGCTTTCGGGCGGTCAGCGGCAGATGGTGGCCATGGGCCGCGCGCTGATGAGCAAACCGACGCTGCTTATGCTCGACGAACCTTCGGCGGGCCTGTCGCCGCGCTATGTCATCGAGATTTTCGAGACCATCCAGCGCGTCAACAAGGAAGGCGTTGGCATTCTCATGGTCGAGCAGAATGCACGCCAGGCCCTGGCCTTTGCCTCCAAGGGCTTCGTGCTTGCCAGCGGGCAGAACCGCTTCACCGGCACTGGGGCGGAGTTGATCGCCGACCCGGAAGTCGCCAAGTCTTTCCTCGGGGGCTGAGCCGTGACCGAACTCATTTTCTTCACCAATCAGGTGATCATTTCCGGTCTCGTGCTGGGCTGCATCTATGCCTTGGGCGCCATCGGCATCACGCTGATCTTTGGTATTTTGCGGTTTGCGCACTTTGCTCATTCCGAGCTGATGACGGGTGGCGCGTTCATCGCATTCCTCCTTGCTTCCGCCTTTGCGGCCTGGGGCATTGTCACCCCGATTCCGACCGGCTTTGTCGTGCTGCCCATTGCCATGGTGTTGGCCGCGATCATGGCGCTGGGGATCGACAAGGGCTTTTATGCCCCGCTGCGCAAGCGCGGCGCCAAGCCCGTGACGCTGCTGATTGCCTCGATCGGCGTGACTCTGATGATCCAGGGCCTCATTCGTCTGTTCTTCGGTGCCGGTTCCTATTCCTTCTTCGAGCATGAGCCCAAGGAAGTGTTCCGCTTCGACATGGCCGGCATCGGTTCGACCCGTCCGCTGGTGATCACCGAGCCGCAGGTGCTGATGATCCTCGTGACCCTGGTTTCGGTGCTGGCACTGCACTTCTTCCTGACCCGTTCGCGGCTCGGCAAGGCCATGCGCGCCATGGCCGACAATGCCGATCTGGCGCAGGTTTCGGGCATCAATACCGCGCTTGTCGTGCGGGTGACCTGGATCATTGCCGGGGCGCTCGGCTGCATGGCCGGCACCATGCTGGCGCTCGATGTGACGCTGAAGCCGGACCTTGCGTTCAATATCATCCTGCCGATCTTTGCCGCTGCCATTGTCGGCGGTCTCGGCCAGGCCTATGGCGCCATTGCCGGCGGCATGCTGATCGGCTTTGCGGAAACGCTGGCGGTCTTTAACTGGACCATGCTGCTGCGGCCGCTCAATGCCATCCTGCCTGACTGGATGCAGTTGCCGCCGACCCTGGCACTGGTGCCGACGGAGTACAAACTCACGGTCGCCTTCGTCATTCTCGTCGTCACGCTGCTTGTGCGACCGACCGGTATTTTCAAGGGAGCCTCGTCATGATCCAGCGTTCCCTGACGCTTTTCGGCGGCCTTTTCTGTCTCATCCTGCTGATGGGCTGGGTGATGGGCATGCCCTTCACCTCGTCTCGTCTTGTGGAAGCGGCTGCCTATGCGCTGATCGCGCTCGGCCTCAATATCCAGTGGGGCTATGGCGGGCTTTTCAATTTCGGCATCATGGGTTTTCTGATGGTCGGCGGCGCCGCCGTCACCTTTATCTCCTACCCGGTCAATCCGGTGTTCTGGGGCTCTGAAGGCCCGATGATGCTGGGCAAGGCGTTGCTCGCCTTTGCCGCGGGTGCGTTGCTCGTCTACGCCGCGCGCAAGTCCGATCGCATCGGCATTACCGGCAAGTGGAAGATGGCGCTGACCGTCCTCGCCTGGTTTGTGGCCTATGTGTTCTATCGCAGCCAGCTTGATCCGGCTGCGGCCTATATCGAATCGGCTGCCGGTGGCGGCTGGATCGGCGGTCTTGGTGGTCATCCGGTGCTGGGCTGGTTGTTTGGCGGCGTGCTCGCGGCCGGTATCGCCTATGTAGTGGGCAAGATCTGTCTCGGCCTTCGCACCGACTATCTCGCCATTGCCACGATCGGCATTTCGGAAATCATCCGCGCGCTGATCAAGAACATGGACTGGCTGACGCGCGGCACGCTAACCGTGTCACCGATCCCTTGGCCGACGCCGCTGCCGCAGGAATTTCAGGCTGGCGGCATGAATATCGCCAACTCGCTGCTCGGGGCGCGTGCCAGCTATCTGCTGCTGGCCCTCGTCGTACTCGGCGTGGTGCTGTGGCTGATCTCGCGGGCCTATGCCGGTCCCTGGGGCCGCATGATGCGCTCCATCCGCGACAACCACGTGGCCGCTTCGTCCATGGGCAAGAACGTCACGGCGCGCCAGCTCGAGATTTTCGTCTTCGGCTCGGTGCTGATGGGCATTGGCGGCGCTATGTTGGTCAGCTTCGTTCAGATTTTCGATCCCTCGAGCTATCAGCCGATCAACCACACCTTCCTCATCTGGGTCATGGTGATTGTCGGCGGGGCGGGCAACAATTGGGGTGCCCTCTTCGGGGCGGTGCTGATGTGGTTGATCTGGGTGGTTTCCGAGCCGCTGTCGAAGACCGTGTTTGAATTTGTCAGCAGCTGGTCGACCCAGTTTGGGTGGGGCGCGATTCCAGAAATCGAGGCGCGCTCGGCTCAGATGCGCGTGTTCGTGCTCGGTCTCGTCATCACCATCGCCCTGCGCTTTGCGCCGAAGGGACTGATACCGGAAGTGGTCAAGCGCGAGACTTGAGTTGTCTGAAACTTGACAAATGTCCAAATATGGACAATCTTGATCTTGAAGGAGATTGGGAATGTCCATGTTTGGCTTTGGCGAAGCGCCTCCGGTCGGATTTTCCGGTCAGGCTCTCGGCGTTGAACGCTTCGAGCCCGCCAATCGCCGACGTTTGAGCGCGCCGGCGCTGCGCACCTTTGCCGCCATTGCCGATCTCTGGGGGCTCAATGAGGAACAGCGCCGCCTGGTGCTGGGCTATCCGAGCCGCTCGACCTATCAGAACTGGATGAAGCTCGCGCGCGGCCAGGGCGAGGTGACGCTCGATGTAGATGCGCTGATGCGCCTCTCTGCCGTGTTCGGCGTGCATCAGGCGCTGGGCGTGCTCTATGCCGATGCGCACGAACTGTTGGGCTGGCTCAAGGGGCCGCATGACGCACCGCTCTTTGGCGGACAGACGCCCTTGAGCCTGATCACTTCGGGATCGCTCGATGGCATTGTGCTGGTGCGGCGCTTTCTCGATGCGGCGCGGGGCGGGATCTATATGCCGCCCAATGGGCTCGATGCCGATTTTCCGGCGACCGTGGCGGGGGACATCGTGTGGCGGTAGAAACGCGCCGCGCGCCCGCACCGCAACCGAGCTTTCGGCTGATCCCCTCGCAGTTCCCGCCCATCGGGCTTTTCGACACCGTTTCGCGCGCTGCCGATCTTGAGGCGGTGATGGAACTGGCCGGCTGGACCAATGATCGATTGGTGGCCGAACGCATCAAACGCCTGCCGCAGGACGAGTGGGCGTTTGGCCGGCCCAATTCATCCATTGTCATGGCGGCCTTTTTGCACGCAGCGCCGGGGGGCGGGCGCTTTTCGGGGCCCGATCTTGGCGCCTGGTATGCGGCGGTTTCGGTCGAAACGGGGTTGGCGGAAGTGGCTCACCACCTGCGGCGCGAGGCTTT
>NZ_JAFKHD010000044.1 GCF_017307565.1 Devosia sp. | reverse complement strand
GGCGGATGAGGCCGATCTGCTCATAGTAGCGGATCATCTTGGCCGAAACGCCGGAAGCGTCAGCTGCCTGGCCGATATTCATGCCGGTGCTCCTTTGGTAGTTCCCCATGGCTGCGTCATGCGCCGGGACCGGCGCTCGAAACGTGCGGTTGTGCGGAGAGGGTGGACGATTGGGTGCATGGCTCTTTGCTTGTCCAGTCATAGATAATCCTTCCCATCGTGGTAAGGTCAAGGGGTGGAGAAGCGATTTTGATCGGAGGCAGCCTTTGGGAGCGCGAAGGGCTGTGGGCTAAACCGCAAACTGCCATGCGACCTGTTGGCACAGCGACACTTGATCTGATTATATTTTGGGCAGGGACGATCTAACTCAGGCGCTGTCAGGAGCTTGATCCATGCAGACAGTTCGCAACGACATTCACAATTCGGGAATTCCGGTTCTGTGCCAGAGCTGTGAGGCGCGGCATCAGGGAATTTGCGGGGCGTTGACACCCGAGCAGCTGACGGCGCTGTCCAAGCACACGCGGCGCGTGCGGCGCGAGGCGGGGCAGGAACTGATCGCCGATGCCATGCCGATCACCTCCTATGCCAATGTGTTGCGCGGCGTGGTCAAGTTGACCAAGGTGCTTGAAGACGGCCGCCAGCAGGTGGTCGGGCTGCAATTTGCCCCCGATCTGCTGGGGCGACCCATGGCAAGCGAAAGCCGGGTAACGGCTGAGACGGCTTCGGACGTTGAACTCTGCATGTTCCCCAAGCCGGCGCTGGAAGCGCTGATGCGCGATGGCGGGCCGGTGGAGCACCGCATCATGATGCAGGCGCTGCGCGAACTCGATGAGGCGCGCGACTGGATGGTGACGCTGGGCCGCAAGACCGCAGCCGAAAAGGTGGCGAGCTTCCTCTATCTGCTCGCGACCCATATCGACCCGACCGAGAACAGCGCCGTGGCGGCTTTCGATCTGCCGCTGAGCCGGGCTGATATCGCCGACTTCCTGGGTCTCACCATCGAGACGGTGAGCCGGCAATTGACCAAGCTCAAGGCCGACAAGGTGATCGAGATCGCCAACTATCGGCACGTCAATATCAACGACCTGGCGCAGTTGCGGGTGCGCTGCGGCTAGAGGCCGTCAGCCAACGAGCCTGCCGTTCCGCATTTCCAATACGCGATCGACCGTGCCCTCGGGGATCGCGGCGTGGGTCACCATGATCAGGGTGCGGCCCTGGGTGGCTGCGGTGAGGGTTTCGAAGAAAGCTAGCTCGTTGGCGCGGTCGAGCGCATTGGTCGGTTCGTCGAGGAGGATGATCGGGGCTTCTGACAGCAGCGTGCGCGCAAGGCACAGGCGGCGCATCTGGCCGGCCGACAGCGTGCGGCCGGATTCCCCGAGCACGGTGTCGAGGCCATCGGGCAGGGTGGCAACGAACTTCGAGAGTCTTGCAGCTTCGAGGGCGGCGCGGATGGCGTCGTCATCGGCCATCGGGCGGGCAATGCGCAGATTGTTGCGGATGGTATCGATGAAAACCGGGCTGTCCTGGCTGAGGAGAGCCATGTTTGCATGTACTTGCGCGCCGGCGATCTGGTTGAGCGGCACATTGCCGATGCGGATGTCCCCGCATTGTGGCTCATTGAGGCGAAGGAGCAGGCGCAGCAGCGTCGATTTTCCGCCGCCGCTCGGCCCGGTAATAGCAATGCGCTCGCCCGGCGCGATACTGAGGGTAACGCCATTCAGCACCGGGGCGCTGGTATCGTAGGAGAAATGCACGTCGGCAAAGCCGATCCTGTGATCCTCGGGGAAGGGCAGGGGCTGGGGGACGTCGATTATGGCCGGGGGCAGATTGGCGAGAGAGGTCAGGCGCTCGGCCGCGGCCATGGCGGCGGCCGATTTGCCGACGCTGCGGACAATGACGGCGGTCGCTTCGAAACTGCCGAGGACGGCGAGGACGAGGCCGACGAACACGGCAGAATCGAGATTGCCGGTCTCATGCGCGACAAGGCCGGCCCAGAGCGTGCCGACGACGGCGACGGCTGCCAGAACCTGCACTGCCATGGCGGCGGCACCAGTGAGAGCGGCCAGGGCGAGCCGGCGCTCGCCGAGGCGCCGGGCAAAGGCGGAAAAGCGGTTCATCGCCGTGCCGAGAACGCCGAGCACGGTCAGGTCGGCATGACCACCAATGGCGTCATAGACCGAGACGCGCGTGTCGGCAGCGGCGGCGACGACGTCGCGGCCGGTCTTGCGGGCCGACAGAATGAGAACGGTGGGGACGACCACGACGGCGCCAGCGACGGCGAGGGCATAGACCAGCGCGGCGCTGGGGAGGAAGAAGGCGAGTACGCCGGTGACCACCACACCCATGAGGATGGCGCTAAGCATGGGGCCGATGGCGACGAGGAAGGCGACATCGAGCGCGTCGACATCGGCGGTCAGGCGGCTGACGAGGTCGCCGTGCCTGATCGAGCGATCCGACAGTGGCAGGCGCGGAAAGAGCGCCGCAAAGAGCCAACCGCGGAGGTCCGAGAGGAGGCGCAGGGTGGCGTTGTGGCCGACGAGCCGCTCGCCATAGCGGGCGAGAATGCGGATGAACGAGAAGGCGCGGACGAGGGCAGAGGGAACGAAGAGGTTGAACCCCAGTCCGAGCGTCGTCAGCGCCGTTGCGGTGATGAACCAGCCCGACGTGCCGAGCAGCGCAATGCCGGAGGCAAGGGCGATCGAAGCGAGGAGAAGCGCCAGGGACAGGGCGCCGAGGCGACGCCTAAAGAGCGGGGCGAGCATGGCAAGGACACTCATGCGACACCTTTCTTGTGTGCGGGCAGGGCGACGGGCAGCAGCGTTTCCCCGGCAATGCGCCATGCCTTGTCAAAGCGCGCGGCAACGGCCTGCGAGTGGGTCGCGACGATCAAGGTGCGGCCACGGGCATAATCGAGGACCGCGGTCATGACGGCGGCCTCGGTTTCGGCATCGAGGTGGGCGGTGGGCTCATCGAGGAGGATGAGACCGGCATCGCGCAGGAACAACCGGGCGAGCGCAACGCGCTGGGCCTGACCGCCCGAAAGGCCGACGCCATCTTCGCCGATAACGGTCGCAAGACCTTCGGGGAGCGCGGCAGCGAACTGAGCGACGCCAGCTTTCTCCGCCGCCTGTTCGATCTCGGCCCTCGTGGCATCTGCCCGGGCGAGGGCGATGTTTTCGGCAATGCTGGCGTGGATGAGGCGCGGCCGCTGGGTGAGAAGGAAGGTGCGGGCACGCAGGTCTTCCTCGCTCCAGGCTTCGAGGTTCTCTCCATCGAGCAGCAGGTCGCCTTCGCAGGCCCGGAGGCCGGCGATGGCTTCGAGGAGCGTCGACTTGCCCTGGCCGCTGGGGCCGAGAACGGCGATGTGCTGGCCCGCGGGCACGGAAAGGCTTGTCTCGGACAGAATGACGCGCTGGCGGTCGGGCGTGCGGAGGGTCAATCCGGCAAGGTCGAGCGCGATGGCGCGGCCAGCGCGGGGGGCAATGTCGGAGAGAGGCGTCGGCTCGGCGGGAAGGGCGCCGAGTTGACGTTCGATCTCGACGATGGCGGCTTTGGCGGAGGCGCGGTCATGATAGTGGGCGGCAAGGAGGCGCAGGGGATTATAGACTTCCGGAGCCATCAGCAGCAGGAAAAGCGCCAACTCGAGCGTCAGCGGGGACGAGCGCAGGTGCAGGAAGTCGATGAAGGTGAGACCGAGATAAAGGGCGACACCGGCAACTCCGAGGGCGGCGAAGAATTCCAGCACGGCAGAGGACAGGAAGGCGATGCCGAGGACGCCGAGGGTCCGGCGGCGTAGCGACTCGCTGGCCGAGACGATGCCATGAATTTCGGCGGCCTCGCGTCCAAAGAGTTTAAGGGTGAGCAGGCCGCGCAGGCGATCGGCGAAGCGGCCCGAAAGGCGGGTCAGCGCCTGGGCCTGACGGTCGGTGGCGGCCTGGGCGCCCCAACCGACCAGCGCCATGAAGACCGGAATGAGCGGGGCGCTGACGAGGAACAGGAGGCCCGCGACCCAATCGAGCGGCAGGATGATGGCGCCGAAAACGAGCGGCAGGAGGGCTGCCTGGCCGGCAGCCGGCAGATAGCGCGCGAAATAGCCATCGAGCGCTTCGACCTGATCGACGATGGCGGTGACAGCAGCGCCTGAATCAGGCTGGTCGCGCCGGCGCGGCGAGCGCGACAAAAGGGCGGAGAACAGTGATTCGCGGAGGTCCCGTTTGATGGCCTCGGCAGCAAAGGTGCCGAGCCAGTCGCCGAGCGCGGAAATGCCGGCACGGAGGACAAGGAGGGCGAGGACGATGCCGACCGTGGGCAGCAGGGCTTCGACCGGAGTGCGGCCTTCGACGGCGCGGCCGATGACCCGGGCCAGGCTCGATGCCTGCCAGACCAGCAGGCCGCCTGAAACGAGCGGCAGGCCGATGGCGAGCCAGAGGGCGGTTCCGCCATGGCGCTGCAGTCTGGAAAGGGCCTTTCCGGCGGCTTTTTCTTGAGGTGTCACGGGTAGATCTTTTGCGGGTGTTGCCGAAGGAAGAGCGGTTCCCCTGCGGCACTCCTTGCACGCTAAACGCCTCATAAGCAATGAGCCTTGATCTAGGTCAAGGCGAGTCGCATGCTCCTGGTGCATGGGAAATTGGTGGGGGCCACCTCCCGGC
>NZ_JAFKHD010000043.1 GCF_017307565.1 Devosia sp. | reverse complement strand
TTGGGGGCCACTACCGGCTTGGGCGCAGCGGCCTGCGGCACCGGACGCGGCGGCGCCGCGGCAGAAATCTCGTTGGCGAGATCGGCGAAGCTCAGTGCAGGTTCTTCAACGGCAGGATCGGCTACCGCGGGAACCACGGGCGCGTCGGCAACAGGATGCACCGGAGCAGAAGCAACTTCATCCTCGGTCAGGGCCATCAGGTCGTCTTCGACCTCGATCGACTGTGCGATCGTTGGCGTTACCGGTGCCGAAGATGCCGGGGGCGTCACGGAATGGCCGAGCGGCACCACTTCGATGCTGCAATCCCCATCGACGAATTCGAAAACTTCCCGGATCGCAGCTTCTGTCAACTCGGGCGCAAAAAGCGAGATTTCCCACGAGCAGTAGACGCCAAAAGGTTCGAAATCGCTGAGCGCCGGAATGTCGGTGAGAATGGCGCGGACATTGATTTCGCCCAGCGCCGCCAGCTCGCGGAACAGCAGCAGCGGGTCATTGGCGCGCGAATAAAGCTGGCGATAGGGCGTGAAACGCACCTCCCAGTGGCCCGGCTCGACCGGCATGGGCGGCGCTTCAAACGTATCGGCCTCGACCGGAACGTCCTCGGTATCATCCTCGCTGACCGCGAGTTCAACACGCACCGGGGTAAACTCGATATCGAATTCCTCGATGATCTCGCCGCTCCACTCGTCGTCGTCGGAACCGCCACGCTGGCCGCGGGCAATGGCATCGAAACGCTGCTTTTCCTCGGCGCCATAGTCGGCATCGAGTTCTTCCCCGCTCTGGGCGGCGTTGATGTGGTCAGCAACAATGTCATTGGCGCGGATGCAGAGGCTGACGACATCGTCGGTCATCTCGACGCGACCGTCGCGTACGTAGTCGAGCAGGGTTTCGTAGGCATGGGCAAAGCCCACAAGGCCGGAGAAACCGAAAGCACCGGCACCGCCCTTGATCGAGTGAATGGCGCGGAAAACGGCATTGAGCCGGTCTGCGTCGCGTTCACCCCCTTCGATAGCGGCAAACTGCTCCTCGAGCTCGTTCATCAGCTCGGAGCATTCGTCGAAATAGGTGGCCTTGAAATCGTCCAGGTCGCTCATGGCGCCGCACCAGCCTTAGCAGATCGTGTTAGTGGACCACGCGATGAATGACGCTGATCAGTTTGTCGGGATCGAAGGGTTTGACAATCCAGCCGGTGCCGCCCGCGGCCTTGCCCTGGTCGCGCTTGTCCTGGCTGGTTTCCGTGGTCAGGATCAGGATCGGCAGGCTCTGGTACTGGCCGCTGGCCCGCACGTTCTTGATGAACTCGATACCGTCCATGACGGGCATGTTGATGTCGGTGATGACGACGTCAACATCGTGGCTCATCAGGACATCGAGGCCCTGCTTGCCGTCTTCAGCCTGCAGCACCTCGAAACCGGCATTGCTCAGCGTATGATGCAACATGGCCAGGATGGTTCTGGAATCATCCACAGTCAGTACGCGCAATGTCATGGTTTCATCATCCCAGAAAATTGTGCGCCAAGGCCCAATCGATCGATCGCGGCCAACATGGCGGCGCTCGGCGCGTCAACAGCAAATTCATTATGATTACGGCGAGCAGTCTCGGCGGCGCTGATCAGCATCAGCAGGCCATTGGTCGACACACGTTGCACCGCGCTGGCGAGCACCGTCACCGCGCCGTCTTCGACAGCGTCGATCAGCTTGTCACGAATTGCGTCCAACGCGTCGAGGTCGATAACCTCTGGCAAGGTTATCGCGCTTGCGTCCTGATGTGCCATTTCTTGGCCAGCCCCCGGCGTTCTCTCCTTCGCCATAATTATCTGGAACGGTTTAAGAAGTGCTAATCGCCCGCCTATCCTGGCTTAGCGCGCTTGCCCCTCCGGGCGAGTGGCTGTAACCCAGTCGCCGTACCAACCGGACAATTGCCATGACCACCAAGATCGCCCTGACCGGGCTCGCCCGTGACCTTGCCGCCCGCGCTGATGAAGGCAGGCCGATCCGCGTGGGTGTCATCGGCTCGGGCGAGATGGGCACAGACCTCGTCACCCAGATGAGCCTGATGAAGGGCATCGAGATGGCGGCCATCGCCACAAGGCGTCCGCATACCGCTCTCGCCGCCATGACCATCGCCTATGGCGACGACAGCCACGGCAAGGTCGTCGATTCCCCCGCCGCCGCGACCGCGGCCATCGAAGCGGGCAAGATCGCCGTCACCTCGGCCGAAACCCTCGTCACGACGCCCAATATCGACGTCGTCATCGACGCCACCGGCAAGCCCGGCGTCGCCGCCGACTTTGACCTCACGGCCATGGAGCACGGCAAGCATCTCGTCATGATGAATGTCGAGGCCGACGTCACCATCGGGCCCTACCTGAAGGCCCAGGCCGACCGCCTCGGCGTCGTCTATTCCGTCGGCGCCGGCGATGAACCTTCCTCCTGCATGGAACTGATCGAGTTCGTCTCCGCCCTCGGCCTCGACATCGTCGCCGCGGGCAAGGGCAAGAACAATCCTTTGAAGCATGACGCCGTCCCCGACGACTATCGCGAGGAAGCCACGCGCCGGAACATGAACCCGCGCATGCTGGTCGAATTCGTCGACGGCTCAAAAACCGCCGTCGAAATGACCGCCATCGCCAATGCCACCGGCCTGATGCCCGATATTCCGGGCATGCACGGCCCCGCAACCAATCGCGAAGATATGGCCAAGGTGCTGATCCCCAAGGCCGATGGCGGCATCCTCAACTCCTCGGGCGTCGTCGATTTCACCATCGGCAAGGGCGTCGCCCCCGGCGTCTTCGTCATCGTCAAGGCTGAGCATCCGCGCATCATCGAGCGCATGGACGATCTTCACATCGGCCACGGCCCCTATTACGCGTTCTTCCGCCCCTATCATCTGACGAGCCTGGAAGTGCCGCTGACCTGCGCGCGCATCATGCTTCACGGCAAGCCCGACATGGTGCCGCTGCCGCGCCCGGTCGCCGAAGTCTGCGCAGTCGCCAAGCGCGATCTCCTGCCCGGCGAAAGCCTCGATGCCATTGGCGAAACCTGCTACCGCTCCTATGCCATGACCGCAGCCGATGCCCGCGCCGCCGGGGCCGTCCCGGTGGGCCTGCTCGAAGGCGGCAAGGTAACGGCCCCCATCGCCAAGGGCACGCTCATGACCTCTGCCAATTGCACGCCGGACACCACCACCCGCCTCTTCGCGCTGCGCAAAGAGCAGGATAACCTCCTCGGCTACCTCTAGATTTTTGCACCGCGCCACATTCTCGTCGCGCTTGCCCCTAGAGATGCCGGAGACCTTCTTCCTCGGAGCGCCGACATGCGATTGCTTGGCCTTTTCGCCCTCGTCTTGCCCCTGCTGCCCCTGAGCGTGGCCGCCGAGCCGTTGGGCAAGACCAAAGGCCTGGCCGACTGCGCGGCTCTCGTCGCCACGCTCACCGAGATTACCCTCGGGCCCAAAAGCACCGTCGAAGATGTCGAAGGCGGCTGCCGCGCGACCAATGTTAGCTACGGCGTCTCGAGCTACATGAATTACAGCATCGACTCGGTGACGCTGCTCAGCCCCAACCTCCTGACAACCTTCCCGACCGGCAATATTTTCGAGGCCGCCACCCTCGACCTCCGGGGCGTGCGCCTCAAGCCCGTTACCCATTCGCCGCTGCAGGACTACATCATTGCCCTCAGCACCGTCGCCATGAACCTGCGCCTTGCCTACACGACCGATCCCGAAGCCCTGACCAGCCAGGCCGAGGTCGAATTCAGCGCCGAACAGCTCGGGCGTGTCGCGGTAAAGGTGTCCCTCTCCGATTTCGACAATACCGATATCGACATCGACGATTTCGCCGACCTCTCGGGCACGCTGCATCAACTGGATGTGACGCTCGAAGATCGCGGCCTTTTCGTCGCAATTTTTGCCCCGGCAGTCCTCAACTGGCTTTTCGCGCCGGATGAAGACCCGACCGACGCCATCATGGTCATGCAGGAAACCGCCGTGGCCGCACTCGCGGACCTGCCCGAAACCACCCTCTCGCCCGCATCCCTGGTGACCCTCGGCACCCTGGTCCGGGCCTTCCCCCGGCCCGAAGGCGATTGGCACCTGAGCTTTTCGAGCGAGCGGGGTCTTTCGATCAAGGACCTTGAAGAAGACGAGGCCACCGTCTTCGCCGCAATTCTCGCAGATGCGAAAATCACGGCGACCGGTGAGCCCGCCCGCTAGATCAGGCGGCGCTGCCGCGAATGGCGATCTTGCCCTTGCGGCCGGGCTCGCCGCTGGCCCGCACGGCTTCTGCGACATCGCTGATCGGATAAGCCGCCTCGATATCGAGTACCAGCTTGCCGGCCGCGGCATTCCTCACCAGCTCGCCCAGCAGTTTCCCGATCCGCTCGGGCTTGACCGGCGGCTTGGCGCCCCAGAAACCCTTGACCGTGATATTGCGGAATAGCAGTTCGCCCGCCGAAATCTTCAGCGGTCGCCCGGTCATCGCACCAAAACTGACCAACTGCGCGCCATCGGCCAGAATGCTCGAAAGCTGCGCCGCGCCATCCCCTCCAAGGGACTCGATGCCGCGAATGATGGGCGCACCGCCGGTAATGGCGCGAACCTTGTCCTGCCAGCCCTCGCCTTCGGTTGCGACGACCGTCTTGAACCCAAGCGCCG
>NZ_JAFKHD010000042.1 GCF_017307565.1 Devosia sp. | reverse complement strand
ATTTCCTGATTGCCGCGCAGCCGCATGAAAAGCTGCCGCCGCACCACGACAAGCTTGTGGCCAACGTTTTGGCACAGTCCGAAGCGCTGATGCTCGGCAAGACCGAGGAAGAGGTCGTGGCCGAACTCAAGGCGCAGGGCCTCGACAAGGACAAGATCAAGGAACTCACCCCGCACAAGGTGTTCCCGGGCAACCGTCCAAGCAACACGCTGTTCTACAAGCAGCTGACGCCGGAGCTGCTGGGCTCGCTCGTGGCGCTCTATGAGCACAAGGTGTTCGTGCAGGGCGTGATCTGGAACGTCAATTCCTACGACCAGTGGGGCGTGGAGCTGGGCAAGCAGCTCGCCAAGGCGCTGCTGCCCAAGGTTCAGGGCGAGCAGAGCGGGGAGGGGCATGACAGCTCCACCCAGGGTCTCCTGAAGTTCTACCTCGCCAACAAGGCCTGATCATTGACCATCACCACCGACGAGCAGCTGGAAAAACTCAAGGCAATCGGCCGCATCTGTGCCGTGGCGCGCGACGCCATGGCCGCGGCCATGCGGCCAGGCATGACGACGCTTGAACTCGACGAGATCGGCGCCAAAATCCTGGCCGAGCACGGGGCGCTTTCGGCGCCTATCGTGACCTATGATTTTCCGGGCACGACCTGCATTTCGGTGAACGAAGAGATCGCCCATGGCATTCCGGGCGACCGGGTGCTGCACGAGGGCGATCTCGTCAATATCGACGTTTCGGCTGAGTTGAACGGGGTCTTTGCCGACTGTGGCGCAAGCTACATCCTCGGCAGGGGCGACAAGCGGCTCGACGCGCTCTGCCGTGATGGCAAGAAGGCCATGTGGGCCGGCATCAATGCCGTCAAGGCTGGCGCGCCGCTGGCCGATATCGGCACTGCCATTGGGAAGGTCGCCAAGAAAGGCGGCTACACGCTGATCCGGAACCTGGCGAGCCACGGCGTGGGCGACAGCCTTCACGACGAGCCGGGGGAAATCCCGACCTGGCCTGACCGCTCGGAGCGGCGTCGAATCTCCAATGGCCTCGTTTTCACCATCGAGCCGTTCCTCTCGATGGGCGGCCAATACGCTGCCCAGAAGAGCGAAGACGACGAGTGGACGCTGGTTGCCGATCCCATGGCGCCCTGCGTGCAGTATGAGCACACCGTCGTGGCAACGCCGAAGGGCGCGATCGTGGTGACGCTGGCGGCTTGAGGCCGTACGAGGCCACTAGAGCCACACCAACAACATTGGCCCGATCAGGATCAGCCCGACTGCCACCGCAAAGCGCAGATTGCCTAGCTGCCGCAACGTCGGCACGCTGAGCGCGGTCGAGAGCAGGAAATAACCCGCCAGCGCGATCAGCGCCGGCGAGATGCTGCTCGCCGATAGCGGTGTGTTTTCATTGAGCTGCAGATAGATCATGTGCCCGCCGGCAAAGCCGATGAGCGAGGTGATGACCACCGTCACCGCCTTGGCCGTGATCAGCAGCGCCATGTCGATCGTGTGAGAGACCAAGAGCAGTGCAATGCCGCTGGCCGTGACATGGACGGCAGCGAGCGTTGCGAAAACCTGACTCTGCGCCAGGAGGGGGATAAGCTCGGGCGGCGCGGTCAGGGGCAGGGCGCCGACCATGGGCAGGTTGGCCCCATACTGCGCCATCAGAAAGATGACGTAGAGCATCACCAGGGTCGATGTGGCAAAGACGAGCGCGACCGCCGCGAGGACCTTGAGCAGGTCCATGGTACCCTGAGACACGACGCCTCCTCAATTTACTGGTGTGCGGGATATTAGCGGCAGGGCCCGATTCTGACAGCCATCAACCGCGACGACGCCCCGGATGACCGAGGGTTCTGCTGATCGGCCGGCGGCGATTGATAGCCACTGGCGGCCGAAATTCCTCCGACAGCTCTGCGGCATCGGCCCGATTGTCGAGTTCGGCATAGGGATCGATGTCGGTGGAGCAGGAAGACATGGGACCTGGAACGGTGCGGCGTATGAGGCCTCATGCCCAAGTCGTGTGGCAACGTCAAGACAGCGGCGCCCGGCGTTGCCTTGTCCAAAAAATGTGACTAAACCGGTCTGGTATTTGCCGGCCGACCATCGCGGCCAGTATCCTTCCTGATGGACCAAGCCTGATGCTCAAGCGTTTTTATGCCTACTATCGCCCCTATACGGGGCTGTTCATTCTCGACTTCGGTTGCGCTGTGCTCGCGGGCCTTCTCGAACTCGCCTTCCCCCTGGCGGTCGCCTATGTGATCGACACGCTGCTGCCGGAATCGAACTATTCGCTGATCCTTGCGGCCTGTGCCGGGCTCTTGGCCATTTACGTCGTCAGCGCCGGGCTCAAGGCGATCGTGAACTATTTTGGTCACGTGCTCGGCGTGTCGATGGAAACCGACATGCGCCGGCAGGCCTTCGACCACATGCAGAAGCTCAGCTTCCGCTTCTTCGACAACAACAAGACCGGACACCTGATCACCCACGTGACCAAGGATCTCGAGGACGTCGGGGAAATCGCCCACCACGGGCCGGAAGACCTGTTCATCGCCGTGATGACCTTTATTGGCGCGTTCCTCCTGATGTTCTTCACCAACTGGAAGCTTGCCCTGATCGCCGTGGCGCTTGTACCGGTCATGAGCTGGCTGGTCGGCCGCTATGGCTCGCGCATGACGCAGAACTGGCAGGAGCTGTTCCGCCGGGTCGGCGATTTCAACGTGCGCGTCGAAGACGCCATCGGCGGCATTCGCGTGGTCAAGGCCTTTGCCAATGAAGGCCACGAATCCGGCCTGTTCCAGGACAATAACCTCGCCTATCGCAAGACCAAACTGCAGGCCTATGCGATCATGACGACGAGCCTGCTGATCACCTTCCTCTCGACCCGCATCGTGCAGTTGGTGATCATGCTCTTCGGTGCCTGGCTGGTTGTGGTCGGCGAGCTGACCTATGGCGGCTTCGTCAGCTTCCTGCTGCTGGTCGACGTTTTCCTGCGGCCAATCGACAAGATCACCGGCGTGCTCGAAAGCTATCCCAAGGGCATTGCCGGCTTCCGGCGCTTTGCGCGGTTGATCGACACTGAGCCCGATATCGCCGATCGTACGGATGCCGTCGAGGTCGAAAGGCTCCATGGCCATATCCGCTATGAGGGCGTGTCCTTCTCCTATGACGAAGGCCGCACCATTCTGCGGGACGTGAACCTCGACATTCCCGCCGGCGAAACCGTGGCCATCGTCGGCCCTTCGGGCGCCGGCAAGACCACGCTCTGCTCGCTGCTGCCGCGATTCTACGATCCGAGCGAGGGGCGGATCACCATCGACGGAATCGATATTGCCGACATGACCCAGGCCTCGCTGCGGCGGCAGATCGGTGTCGTGCAGCAGGATGTGTTCCTGTTCGGTGGCACACTGCGCTCCAACATCGCCTATGGCGACCTCAACGCTACCGATGAGGCCATCATGGAGGCAGCCCGCCGCGCGCGGCTGGAAGAAATGATCGCGGGGCTTCCTGCCGGTCTCGACAGGGCAAAAGCAGCGCGTGGCCATTGCGCGGATATTCATCAAGAACCCGCCGATCCTGATCCTTGATGAAGCGACCTCTGCGCTCGACACCGCAACCGAGGCCGCCATTCAGCAGGCGCTCAACGACCTCTCATCGGGCCGCACCACGCTGATCATCGCGCACCGCCTCGCCACCGTGCGCCACGCGCATCGCATTGTCGTGCTGACGGAAAACGGCATCGCCGAAGAAGGGCCGCACGACGTGCTGCTCGGTCGCAATGGCGTCTATGCCAAGCTGCATTCAGCCCAGCAACTGGGCCTGGTCGGCTGATCTGTGAAGGGGAGTGGTACGCCGGGCGGGGTTCGAACCCGCGACCATTCGATTAAAAGTCGAATGCTCTACCACTGAGCTACCGGCGCATCGTTATTTGGTGGTCACGCTTTTTGAAAAGCGCTCCAGGTAACGCCCTGCGGCGTTGGCGCGGAAAATAGTCAGGATGGTTCCGGTGTCAACAAGTATTGCGCCGGAACCGCGCAAGGCTGGGGAAGCCCAATGACTTAATTCAGCGGCGCGCCCGAATAATTCGCGGGCGTGCAGGCGATTTCCATCTGCTCCAGGCGCTGGCAAAGATCTCTGGCATCTGACAATTGCGGAATCGGACCGACGACCAGACGCTGCTGGTTTCTTTCGGTCGCATCGGCAACAAGCGGCTTCATTTCGCTGAGCACGGAGCCCAGGCGCACTTCGAAGTCATGCCACTGGGCCTGTGCCTGGCCCGAGGCAAAGCTGGGGCCGATGGCGACGGCATAGCCGATATCGACGCCGGATGCCGCGCTGGCCTGGGGGATCGGCGCGGGCAGGGGCTGTTGCAGGGGCGACTGGCGCACGACAACGGTGCCACCTTCGGCATCAAACTTCTGCCCGGCGATCGAAGCCGTGGTGACGGAGCGATCTACGCCCCCGAGGACCGGCCGGATATCGGCGAGAACCGGCATCGCAACCTCGAGCGCGCCAACGCGGCGGACGGTTTCGTTGCCCGAGCGCTCCTGCAGCGCGAAGCGGGTGGTGAGAATTTCGTTCTGGCGGCGCAGCAGCGCCGTTTCCGAGCGCAGTTCAGCAACCTGCTGGCGCAGTTGTGCCAGCGAGGTGGCGTCATTGCGCGGAGAATGCAGCGCGTTGAGCGCGTTCGAGGGGATGATGCCGGCAACATTGGCACTGAGAACGGCAAGCCCGACACAGACAAGCGCGGCCATTCCCCAGACTGTCACGTCGGACTGCCGAAACTGTTCTGAATTCTGCACCAATTATCAATCCTCGACGGCCCAACGAATCAAAGGGCACTACGCGCTATTAGAATGTGACATTGGTTATCTATTCACCAATGACAGCGGCCATAAATTTGTGGCAATGGGCTAAGAAGAACGCGCAAGCTGGAGCGCCGCGATGACCGAACTACTCTCCATCATTCTTGCTGCGGGCGAGGGCACTCGGATGAAATCATCCGTGCCCAAGGTTCTGCACGCTGTCGGCGGACTGCCCGTCGTCAGCCACGTGCTGCGCACGGCCAAGGCCGCTGGCTCCGCCATCGCAGTTGTCGTGGGGCCAAACCACGATGCCGTGGAAGAAGCCGTGCTGCGCTTCGAGGCGGATGCGCTTATCTCCCAGCAGGTCGAGCGTAAGGGTACGGCTCACGCCGTGCAGCAGGCGCGGGAGGCTTATGAGGCTGCCGAAGGGCACGTTCTGGTGCTCTATGCCGATACGCCGCTCGTGACCCAGGAAACCATTGCCGAGATCGTCCGCAAGCTCGATGGCGGTGCTGATATGGTCGTGGTGGGGTTCCGTCCGGACAATCCGACCGGCTATGGGCGCCTCCTCACCGAAGGCGGCCGCGTCTATGCCATTCGCGAGCATAAGGACGCCACCGAGGACGAACGCAAGATCGGCCTCTGCAATTCCGGCATCATCGGCTTCCGCGGCGACGTGCTGCGTTCGGTGATCGACCGCATCGACAACAAGAACGCCAAGGGTGAGTACTACCTCACCGACACGGTGGAGCTGGCCGCTGCCGATGCGCGCCGCATCGATTTCATCGAGGCCGATGCCAGGGAACTGGTCGGCGTCGACAACCGCGTCAAGCTGGCCGAGGCCGAAGCGACGTTCCAGGAATTCAAGCGCATCGAAGCCATGGAAAATGGCGTCACCTTGCGTGATCCCAAGAGCACGTGGTTTTCCTGGGACACGGAAATCGGCCGCGACGTGACGATTTTTCCGAACGTGGTCTTCGGGCCGGGCGTGAAGATCGCCGACAATGTCGAGATCCGCTCGTTCTGCGATATCGAGGATGCCGTGATCGGCGAAGGCGCCACCATCGGGCCGTTTGCCCGCATTCGCGGCGGGGCCGAACTGGGCCAGGACGTGCACCTGGGCAATTTCGTCGAGGTTAAGAAGTCCAAGATCGGCGCGGGTACCAAGGCGGGGCACCTAAGCTATTTGGGTGATGCCGAGATCGGCTCAAAGACCAATATCGGCGCAGGCACGATCACCTGTAATTATGATGGCGTTAACAAGGAAAAGACCGTTATCGGCGACAATGCCTTTATCGGATCGAATGCCTCGCTGGTGGCGCCGGTGACGATCGGCAACGGCGCCTACACCGCTTCGGGCAGCGTGATTACGCAGGACGTGCCGAACGACGCGCTGGCCTTTGGCCGGGCGCGACAGGAAACAAAGCCGGGCTATGCGCCCAAACTGCGAGAGCTGGCGCTCGCGAAAAAGGCGGCCAAGCTGGCGGCCAAGGGGAAATGACATGTGCGGCATTGTTGGCATTGTCGGTAACGAGCCGGTTGCGGGTCGCCTGGTCGACGCGCTGAAGCGCCTGGAATACCGGGGCTATGACAGCGCGGGCGTAGCGACGCTCGAAAGCGGCGCCATTTCTCGGCGTCGGGCCGAGGGCAAGCTCGGCAACCTTGCCACCAAGCTGGGCATGGAGCCGCTCGACGGCAATATCGGCATTGGCCACACGCGCTGGGCAACCCACGGTGCGCCGACCGAGCAGAATGCCCACCCGCATGCCACCGACCGCGTCGCCGTCGTCCACAACGGCATCATCGAGAATTTTCGCGAGCTTCTCGCTGATCTCGCAGAGGACGGCTACCTGCCGCAGACGCAGACCGACACCGAATCCGTCGCCCTTTGGGTGAGCCGCGAACTGGCCAATGGCGCCGATCCGGAACTGGCTGTTGCCCGCACGCTGAAAAAGCTCAAGGGCGCCTTTGCGCTGGCTTTCCTGTTCAAGGGCGAGGGCAACCTGCTCATCGCCGCGCGCCACGGTGCGCCGCTGGCTGTGGGCTATGGTGCGACGGAAATGTATCTCGGTTCCGACGCCATGGCGCTGGCGCCCTTCACCTCGCGACTGACATATCTCGAAGACGGCGACTGGGCCGTTATCACGCCAGCCGGCGTCACCATCCGTGACGACAAGGACGCCATCGTGCAGCGCGAGCAGATGCTCTCGCAGGCTTCTGCGCTGCTGGTCGACAAGGGCAACCATCGCCATTTCATGGCCAAGGAAATCTACGAGCAGCCCGAAACCATTTCGCATACGCTCAGCCACTATGTGGACATGGGCGCCGAAAAGGTGGCGATCCGCGAGAACCTGCCCTTTGATTTCGCCGATCTTTCGCGCCTGACCATGAGCGCCTGCGGCACGGCCTACTACGCCGGCGCCGTCGCAAAATACTGGTTCGAGCGCTATGCGCGCCTGCCCGTCGATATCGATGTGGCCAGCGAATTCCGCTATCGCGAACCGCCGCTCGACAAGAACGGGCTATCGCTGTTCATCTCGCAGTCGGGCGAAACCGCCGATACGCTGGCGGCTCTGCGCTATTGCGCCGGCCAGGGCCAGCATGTGGCGAGCCTCGTCAACACGGTGGAGTCGACCATTGCCCGCGAATCCGGCGTGGTTTTCCCGATCCTTTGCGGCCCGGAAATCGGCGTTGCTTCGACCAAGGCGCTGACGGCGCAGCTGACCGCGCTGGCCAGTCTGGCGCTGGCAGCCGGCCGGGCGCGCGGCGTGGTGAGCGTCGAGCAGGAAGCCGAACTGGTGGCGGCGCTCGTGGCGCTGCCGTCTGCAGTCTCCAAGGCGCTCGCCGCCGAAAGCCAGATAGTCGATATCTCCAAGCGCCTGTCCAAGGCCAAGGACGTGCTCTATCTCGGCCGTGGCCCGATGTTCCCGATCGCCATGGAAGGCGCGCTAAAGCTCAAGGAAATCAGCTATATCCACGCCGAAGGCTATGCTGCCGGCGAGTTGAAGCATGGGCCGATCGCGCTGGTCGACGAAGCCATGCCGGTGATTGTCGTGGCGCCATCGGACGAGCTGGTCGACAAGACCCTGAGCAACATGCAGGAAGTCGCGGCGCGCGGCGGTAAGATCATTCTCATCACCGATCCCGAGGGCGCCAAGACCGTCGGGCACGGCGTGGCCGATATCATCGAAATTCCGCATGTGCACCCCTTCGTCGCGCCGATCCTAGCGACGATCCCGGTGCAGTTGCTGGCCTATCATACGGCGGTGTTCATGGGCACGGACGTGGACCAGCCGCGAAACCTGGCGAAGTCGGTGACGGTGGAATAAGGGGCGAAGCGCTCTCTGCCTATCCTCCCCACGGCGTCATTCCCGCGAAAGCGGGAATCTCCCTG
>NZ_JAFKHD010000041.1 GCF_017307565.1 Devosia sp. | reverse complement strand
ACGAAGTGAAAGGTCACGAAGATTGTGGCGAGCACGATGCCCGGCACGGCAAAGAGGATCTCGATATTGTAGGATCGCAGCCACGGCCCGAGTACGCTGCCCGAACCGAAGAGCAGCACATAGACGAGGCCCGAAATCACCGGCGACACCGAAAACGGCAGGTCGATCAGGGTGGTCAGGAACGCCTTGCCCTTGAACTCGAACTTGGCGATCGCCCAGGAGGCGGCAATGCCGAAAACCACGTTGAGGGGCACGGCAATAGCGGCAACCAGGAGCGTCAACCTGATGGCCGACTGCGCGTCCGGCTGCTGCAGCGACTGGAAATAGGCGCCGATACCCTGGCGCAGGGCTTCCGAAAACACCGCCGCTACCGGCAGGACAAGAAACAGCGCCATGAACAGCAGGCCCGAGAGGATCAGGGCCCAACGGACCCAGGTGGGCTCGTTTGTCGGCGAGGTCGGCCGACGCGCCTTAGCTGCCATAACCATATCTCCGGCGGCTCCAGGCCTGAATGAGGTTGATGACGAACAGCATCACGAAGGAGATGGCCAGCATCACTGTGGCGATCACCGCCGCCCCGGCATAGTTGAACTCTTCAAGACGGACGACGATCAGCAGTGGCGCGATTTCCGAAACGAAGGGAATATTGCCGGCAATGAAGATCACCGAGCCGTATTCCCCCACCGCCCGCGCAAAGGCGAGCGCAAAGCCGGTCATGATGGCCGGAGCGAGGCTCGGCAGCAGCACGCGCGAAATGGTCTGGAAGCGATTGGCGCCCAGCGTCGCCGACGCCTCTTCCACTTCCTTGCTCGTCTCTTCGAGAATCGGCTGGATGGTCCGGACGACAAAGGGCAGGCCGATGAAGATCATGGCGATAGTGATGCCAACCGGCGTGTAGGCGATGCGCCATCCCAGCTGCGCGGCAAACTGCCCGATAAAACCATTGGGGGCATAGATGGCGGTCAGCGCGATACCGGCCACTGCTGTGGGCAGGGCAAAGGGCAGATCCACCATGGCATCGAAAATGCGGCGGCCCGGAAAGCGGTAGCGCACCAGCACCCAGGCGATCAGCGTGCCGAACACCACATTGATGCCGGCCGCAATCAGGGCCGTCAGAAAGCTGGTGCGCAGTGAGGCGAGCACGCGCGCATCGAGCGCTGCGGCCCAGAACCCGTTCCAGCCAAGGCCCGCGGACCGCAGCACCAGCGCCACGAGCGGCACCAGAATGATCAGCGAGAAATAGGCGAGGGTGAAGCCAAAGGTCAGGCCAAAGCCTGGGATGACACTGGGCTGGCGAAAGCGGCCAAATCTCGTCATGTGGCCACCTCCTGAGCAAACATGGCGAAGCCGAGCACAACATACCCGGTCTGGTGCGTTTTTGGTCGGATCATGCAGGGGCCCAAATTTCCGCCTAACTCTAGCCAGAGAGTAGGGTTTCGCAAGGCGAGGCCCGGACAACATTCTATCGAAAGATAGAAATTCGTTCCACCAGTTTGGGGATGCGCCAAACTCGATTGCGTTTGGGCGCGAAGTCAGTGCGCGGCGAGCAAAGAGTTCGCTATTCCAGCGCATTGCAGGCGGATATCCGGAACCGCCTCGATTTCGAAATATCGGCCCCTGGTGAGCGGCCCCACCACCCGCACCCGCTGCGACACCCGCCCCTCGGCGGTGATCGCTGCGCAATTGGCATCGACATCGAGCCCGATATGCAGATCGTCGGGTCGTGCTGCGCCGGATTGCACCAATTGGCGGATCAGCGGATTGGCGCTCGCCCGCACGTCGACCGAAACGCCGCCACAATCGTAGACCCGCGCAACCTCGACCACTTCGTGGCGCTCGCTGCCCCGTGGGCGGATGGTTGCCCGCACGATATCGCCATGGCGTTCGATGCCGACGAATTCCCCGGCCACAAGGTTCACCTGTCCCGTCGCCACCGCGCGCGTCAGCCCCGCATGCAGGTCCGGCGGCAGGCGATGGCGGTGAATATTCCACCAGGGGCGCACGTGCCGTAAAAACTGTCGCTTCTCACGTAGCGGCCAGCTGCCCCAGAGGCGCTGATTGAAAGGCCTCAGCCCGTCAACAACGCTGCGCCAGTCGCCGCCTTTGGCCTCCACATCGCGCACGATGTCGCGGAACCAGCGCGTGAGATAGGTGAGGCTCGTACCGAAGGGAACATCGGCAGCATCAATGGCGAGGGGCGCCACATCCTTGTGCCCCTTGGGCAAGAGTCCGTTGCGGGAAACAACGGTAATGGGCCCGCGATGCTTTGCCTCGGCCAGCGACACCCAGGCGTCCACCATGCTCAGGCCAGAACCGAGGATCATCACCGCAGCATCGGGATCGAGCGGCGTATCGCGCTCGGATCCCGCCCGCACGGCAATGCCCCTGCCCCGCGCCGGCTGGGTCTCGTGCCCCACCGCCAGGGCGGCCCATTGCGTCACGATACTGGTGCCATTGGCGAGGATGGTCTCGACGCCATTGGGCGTTTCATGCAGGGCCACCGCCTCTTCGGCACGGACCAGCAGGCGCCCGCCAATATGCTCGCCCGCCTCGCGCAGGACATCTTCAAGATAGGAGCCATAGAGACGACGCGGCACAAAGGTCCAGGACGAGCCATGCCGCCCCGGCTCGCGCCGCTGCAGCCACCGCCAGAAATGTTCGGGATCATCCGCAAAGGCGCTCATGCCGCGTGCCGGCACATTCACCCGATGATTGCGGTCGAGCGCCGAATAGGCAAGTCCCTGACCAAAACGTCCCTGCCTCTCAAGGAGGGTCACGCGCAGGTCGGGATCGGCGCTGCGCAACAGATGGGCGGCGAGCAAGACGCCGCTTGCGCCACCCCCGATGATGACGATGGATTTTCCTGTCGAGCCGGCGGCGGTCATAATAACCCTCCCGGTTATGCGCTGCGCGCCGTCAATACCTGGCGCCAGGGCATGGCCCCGATTGCCTACGAGAATGCGCCCCGGCTAGTGCGGGGGCGCAGCCAAATGATCCGCCACGGACTGGGGCCCCTTGGGCCCGCGATCGGCGCGTTCGACCAACTGTCGGGCAAATTCATAGCCCTGATTCCAGCGCCCGAAACCGCTGGCCACATTGATGTGACCCGCATAGCCCAGATCGGTCAACGGTGTTTGCCAGCCCTGAGCCAGCTCCACCGCCTTTTCCAGCGTCATGTAGATGTCGTCGCGGCTCGCAACGACCATGGCCGGAAACGGCAGTGGCCCGGTGGGGATACGTCCGAAGTCATAGGTCCGCGCATGGAGGGTGGACGTACGCTCGATATCGGCTGGAGCCACAAGCAACGCGGCGCCCACGAGTGGCGCGACGGGGCTCGTCGCAAGCCGCGCTGTCAGCATGGTGCCAAGACTATGCGCAACGATAACAGCGCCCGGGTTGGCGATGACAGCCTGTTCAAGCCGATGCTGCCAGCGCCCCGCCTCGGGATTCGTCCAGTCGGACTGCTCGACCAGTTGCGCGTCTTCCCAGTCCTCAAGCCAATGGCGCTGCCAGTGTCCGTCACCCGAGCCGTTTAGACCGGGCACGACAAGGACAGGCCGCGTCATCTCTCGTCCACTCCGCCCCGCGAAGCGGCCCCATGATCATGAAAATCGGGCTCTGGAGCCTTGCCGGTCAGGTAGCCTGCTTCCAGTTCGAGCCGGCTCAGACTGTGATCTTCGGTCTTGCTCGGCAGGCCGCCGAAGAAGTTCGCCTTGGCCGGAGCCTCTTCCGCATTGTTCCGAGCCAGCGGACCGGGACCAAAAATTCCGAAGAAATGCACCATTTCTAACCTCCAAGTGTCGAATACAGCGTGGGCGGATAGGGAGCGCGCGGCCGGCCATTGACCGGCCGCGGCATGCTTACTGCGTGGCGCCGGTGTAGATCTGGTCGAAGACACCGCCGTCGCCGAAATATTTCGGCTGAGCTTCACGCCATCCGCCGAAATCCTCGATCGTCGCCAGGTTCAGCTTGCCGAAGCGAGCAATATCTTCTGGCGCCGCGGCTTCCGGGCGATAGGGGCGGTAGTAGTGCTTGGCAGCAATGGCCTGACCGACGTCCGAATAAAGATATTCGAGATAGCCCTCGGCGAGATCGAGGTTACCCTTCTTCTCGGCATTGCCCGGGACAAGCGCTACCGGCGGTTCGGCCAGGATCGAGAGGGATGGCGTCACAATATCGAAGGCGTCGGGACCAAGTTCCTCAAGGGCGAGATAGGCTTCGTTTTCCCAGGCGAGCAGCACGTCGCCGATGCCGCGCTGCACGAAGGTCGTGGTCGAGCCACGCGCACCGGTATCGAGCACCGGCACGTGCTTGAAGAGCTGCGTCACATATTCCTGCGCCTTGGCGTCATCGCCGCCATTGGCTTCGCGCGCCCAAGCCCAGGCAGCCAGGAAATTCCAGCGCGCACCACCCGACGTCTTCGGGTTCGGCGTGATCACCTCGACGCCATCGGCGACCAGATCACCCCAGTCCTTGATGCCCTTGGGATTGCCCTTGCGAACCAGGAACACGATGGTCGAGGTATAGGGAGCATTGTTGTTTTCGAGCGTACCGCGCCAGTTTTCTGGAATGAGTCCGGCATCGGCGATGGCATTGATATCGCTTTCGAGCGCCAGGGGGACGACGGCGGCTTCGGGCCCGTCGATGACGGTGCGCGCCTGCGAGCCGGAGCCGCCATGGGTCACCTGCGCGGCG